>CAYRVY010000006.1:0-21967 GCA_964427695.1 uncultured Flavobacteriaceae bacterium | reverse complement strand
GGAGCATCTTCAGCTTTATATGGTGCAAATGCTTTTAATGGTATTTTATTTATGACCAGTAAAGATCCTTTTGAGTATCAAGGTGTCAGCTCGTATTATAAAACGGGGCTAACAGTACAAGGCTTAGCAGGAGACAATAAGTTTTACGATTTTGGAATTCGTGCGGCACATGCTTTCTCTGATAAATTTGCAGCTAAAGCTTCTTTCTCATTCTTTAATGGAACAGATTGGCATGTAGGTGACACCAACGAATATGTACAAGGTGCACCAGGAACTGCTGACGCTATCCTCCCCTTTGGATCTAGTCTTGCTCACGATGCCTTAAATATCTATGGAGACGAAGTAACTTTAGGTGCTGGAGGGTCAGATCTTAATCAAGTAGCACAATTTTTAGAATCTGTTGGCTTAATCCCTGCCGGTGCAAGCGCTTTAGTACCTGCGGTAAATGTAGGTAGAACTGGATATAGAGAAGAAGATTTAACAGATTATAAAGCAAAAAACGGAAAATTTGACGTCACTTTTGTTTATAAACCTTTTGGAAATGACATAGAAGTAGAATGGAAAACTAAATATGGTTTTGGTAATACTATCTACCAAGGTGCTAACAGGTATCAATTGAAAAATTTCAGTTTACAGCAACATAAATTAGAAATTCGAGGTAATGATTTCTTTATTAGAGGATATACTTCACAAGAGAATGCAGGCGATTCTTACGATATGCGTTTTACAGGTATTAATATGAATAAAGTTGGTGCATCAACTTGGTTTGGAACCTATGCTGGTGCTTATGTTCAAGGTGCAGCTGGAGTGCTAGGAGCAGGTGGAAATCCTTTTGACCCTGCCGTTCAAGCACAATTACATGCAGGGGCAAGAGCTTTTGCAGATCAATTGCTTACCCCTCAACCAGGAACCCCAGAATTTATAGCACTTTTTAATCAGGTAACTTCAGACCCTGATATTACTACAGGCTCAAAATTCCTTGATAATACTAAAATGTATATAGGCGAAGGAAATTATAATTTCAAAAGGCTCTTAAATGATGTTGTAGATTTACAATTAGGTGGGTCTTTCAGACAATATTCTTTAGACTCTGGCGGAACAATATTTACAGATTATGACGGCCCCATAGAATATAACGAAGTGGGGGCTTATATTCAAGCAATTAAAAAGTTTACTGACGATGATAGATTAAAAGTTTCAGCTTCTATACGTTATGATAAAAATGAGTTTTTTGATGCAAGTTATTCTCCAAGAGTATCATTAAATTATTCCGCAGGAGAAAACAAACAACATAATATTAGAGCTTCTTTTCAAACAGGATTTAGAAACCCAGACACACAATCTCTATTTATTGGTTTTGATGTAGGGAGAGCCATTTTAGTAGGTTCTGCACCAGCAAATTTAGATAGAAGATTGCCTGGAACAAGTTTAACAGGTAGAGACGTTTACTTCGATTCTTATTCAGCAGCCTCTGTAGGAGCTTTTGCTGCTGCTGCTGCTGGAGGAGATCCTAATGCCGCATCACTTTTAGTGCCTGTGCAAATCCCCTTGGTAGAACAAGAAAAGGTAACTGCTATTGATATAGGATATCGTGGAAAAGTAGGTCCAATAACAGTAGATTTTAATGCGTATTATAATACTTATGATGGGTTTATTGCTCAAAAAGTTGTCATTACACCTAATACTGGATCAACCACTGATATCTCTGGTGTTATAGATCTTGCAACTGGGAATTTTAAAGCTTTCTTAACTTATACAAATTCTCTTGCTGAAGTAAATTCTTATGGTGGTGTTATTGGCTTGTCAACAAAAATAGCTAAAGATTATAAATTAGGAATAAATTACACTTATGCGCAATTTAATTTTGATCAGGCTTCAGACCCGGATTTTAAAGCAGGATTTAACACTCCTGAACATAAAGTAAAAGTGTCTTTTGGTAACTCAAAATTATTTAAAAACTTTGGTTTTGGTATTAATGCCAGATGGAGTGATGAGTATTTATGGGAAGCTAGTATAGCAAATGCTTTAATGCCGTCAAGAACAGTAGTTGATGCCCAAATAAATTACTCAATCCCTTCAATTAAATCTATATTTAAAGTTGGTGCTACTAATTTAGGTGGTGAAGAATATCAATCTGCTGTTGGCGCTCCATTTATTGGTTCACAGTATTTTATTTCTTGGACTATTAATAACTAAAAGAAGACTGTTAAATAACAAAGTCGATAGCTTTGTGTACTAAAACCCAGAATTTAATTCTGGGTTTTTTTATGACTATATCCATTTCATCACAACAAATAAATTAAGCTAAAGAACACAAAATTTTTGATTGTAATTATGTGCTAATATTAATTAAAAAATATATCTTTGCAGCGCGAAAAAACCTTGTACTCAAGATTATTGTCTGAACCTGTTTTTTTCAATCAAAATTTTAGCAAAATATAAACATATAAGTAATGTCAAAAGTTACAGGTAAAGTTGCACAAATAGTAGGTCCAGTTGTCGATGTTGAGTTCGGTGCTGGTGCTGAACTTCCAAAAATTTATGATTCATTAGAAATTAACAACTCTGACGGTTCTACATTAGTACTCGAAGTTCAATCTCATATTGGTGAAAATACAGTACGTACAATTGCTATGGACTCATCTGATGGTTTAAGTAGAGGTGTCGAAGTTATAGCAACTGGTGTTCCTATACAAATGCCTGTTGGAGAAGATATTTACGGTCGCCTTTTTAATGTTATTGGTGATGCAATAGATGGATTAGGAAATTTACCTAAAGCTGGAAGCGATGGACTTCCTATTCACAGAGAAGCACCTAAATTTGAAGACTTATCAACATCAACTGAAGTTTTATTTACAGGAATTAAAGTAATAGACCTCATTGAACCTTATGCAAAAGGTGGTAAAATTGGATTATTTGGTGGTGCAGGAGTAGGTAAAACAGTATTGTTGATGGAGTTAATTAACAATATTGCTAAAGGACATGGTGGACTTTCTGTATTTGCAGGAGTAGGCGAAAGAACTCGCGAAGGAAACGATTTGTTGCGCGAAATGCTTGAATCAGGAATTATTAAATATGGTGACGACTTTATGCATTCTATGGAAGAAGGTGGTTGGGATCTCCAAAAAGTAGATAAAACTACCTTGAAAGATTCTAAAGCAACTTTTGTTTTTGGACAAATGAATGAGCCTCCTGGAGCACGTGCTCGTGTAGCCTTATCTGGTTTAACTATTGCAGAATATTTTCGAGATGGCGCTGGAGATGGACAAGGAAAAGATGTCCTTTTCTTTGTAGATAATATCTTCCGTTTTACCCAAGCAGGTTCAGAAGTATCTGCACTACTTGGTCGTATGCCTTCTGCTGTTGGTTACCAACCAACACTCGCAACCGAAATGGGAGCAATGCAAGAACGGATTACTTCAACCAAAAAAGGGTCTATAACATCTGTACAAGCAGTTTATGTTCCTGCAGATGATTTAACAGATCCCGCACCAGCAACAACTTTTGCTCACTTAGATGCAACGACAGTACTATCTCGTAAAATTACAGAGCTTGGTATTTATCCTGCAGTAGACCCGTTAGATTCTACATCTAGAATTTTAACAGCAGATATTTTAGGAGATGAGCATTACACCTGTGCGCAACGCGTAAAAGAATTATTACAACACTATAAAGAATTACAAGATATTATCGCTATTCTTGGTATGGAAGAATTATCTGAAGAAGATAAATTAGCTGTAGGACGTGCACGTCGTGTACAAAGATTCTTATCTCAACCTTTCCATGTAGCTGAACAATTTACTGGAATATCTGGTTGTTTAGTTGATATTAAAGATACTATAAAAGGATTTAATATGATTAT
The DNA here is from genome assembly GCA_964427695.1 of uncultured Flavobacteriaceae bacterium. Lineage (GTDB taxonomy): Bacteria > Bacteroidota > Bacteroidia > Flavobacteriales > Flavobacteriaceae > PRS1. Next base: position 18,105 of record CAYRVY010000006.1, on the reverse strand, counting down.
GGATGGTGAATTAGATCACTTACCAGAATCGGCATTTAACCTAAAAGGTGCTATTGAAGAAGCTATTGAAGCTGGAGATAAAATGCTTGCTGAAGTGTAGCCGAAGCTAATGCTGAACTTGTTTCAGCATCTCATAATTGACCCTTAAATAAACATTAATAAGACTCCCTTCTGCAAGGGAGTAGTTAAACAAGTTTTACTATGTATTTAGAAATTGTATCACCTGAATCCACATTATTTACTGGAGAAGTAAAATCGATAACTGTTCCAGGTGTAAATGGTGAATTTGAAATGCTTAAAAATCACGCACCAATTGTTTCATTATTGAAAAAGGGATATGTTAAAATTTTTGGAGATATCAAACTAGAAGAAAGTGTTGAAGATATGTTTGAAAAAAATAAAAGCAAAGGAACTTGGTTAGCCATTAATTCTGGTACAATAGAATTGAAAGATAATAAGGTTATCGTTTTAGCTGACTAAAAAAAATTCTTTTTTAAAATTTAGGTTTTCCTGTAAAAACTAAAGAAGATTTAGAAAAATAATTTTCCTTTTTCCAAAACCGTAATAAGAAATCTATATTTTCTAAATAATCTTTAAAAGGCAATTCGTTTAATAAACTTATTTTGTTTTTAAAATGCTTTAGAAAGTAGTGTACTAACTCTATGGGATAATCGGGTGAAACTAATAATCTAATTATATCATCTCGGAATATCTCTGTAAAAAAAGGATTGTTTTTATCTGGAAAGGCGTTAATAATATCGAAATAAATTTCAATTCCTGAATTTGGGTTGTAAAAAACAATAGCTTCTTCATTTTCGTCTTCTTGACTATCCAATATATTTACTCTATTATCCTCCATCCCAAAATATCCATCTTGCTTTGCTCTTTTTTTTGCAGCATCTCTATCTTGTTTTGAAAGTCCAAAGCTTGAATTGTAAAACGTAATAAAAGATTCTAAAAAGCTGTTTATTTTTTTCACTTCCATAAATGCTACAAGATTTCCATTATTATACTCTAAAAAAACTTTTTCTTTATTTTTAAGAACTGTTTTTATAGTTTTATTATTTTCTAAAAAATTAACTTTTGCCCTAGCTTCTGGCGAGTTCTTTTGATCTAAAACAAGGTCTGCATCAAATTCTTGTTTAACATAAGTACCAGAAAACCACCATTGGTTATCCCATTTTATTAAACCAATAAATAATATGTCATCATTATTTAATTCATTATAATAATCAAACGATTCTTTACACATTTCAAATGGTATCCCAGATGCAATATGTTCTAAAAAAACGGAAGTTTTATTTTGTTTTTTATATAAAAAGAAACCTGTTACTTTTTCAGACAGTTCAATTGTACTTTGATATAAAGGATGTGATTTTCCTAAAATTAACCCTGCCCATTCTTGTCCTTTGAGAGCTAAAAGAGAACTTCGCTTATTAAAGGTAAAGGTTTCGTGTAATTCTCTTAAATAACTCTCAATAAGTTGTGTGTCTTCATTTTTGTTTTCTTCAATAATTTCTTTGGCTTCTAATTGTTCTTGAAAAGTAATGTCTGGATAAAAAAGATATGAGCCAAAAAATACAGTTTGAATAAATTCACGAACTTCATAAAATGAAGCTTTTTTTGGATTTAGAATATATATCGCTTTTAGCTTTTTATTTTCTGGTGCATACTCATATTCTTTTTCTAAAACTTGCATTGTATAAGAGGCAATGTCTTGAATAAAATCATTGTAAGGACTTATAAATGAATCTTGTTGAATGGAGTTTATAAAATACCAACCTAAAAGAGCTATATCTTCATGATTAATTTCATCGTCAAAATAATCGTCTTCAGTAACAAAAAGTGGTAGTGTTTTGTTATAAAGCTCTTTGTGTTTTAATTTAAAACTAAACCATAAATTGGTTTCAGAAATGATATCTTCAAAATATGATACTAAAAAACAACATAACATTTTTATATCTTTTTCCTCAATATAGTTATAAAGTAAAAGTTTAATGTGATTATCCAAATTTTTATAAACTTCATTGCAGATTTTGAGGTAATATAAATCCGTTTGACCTACACTAGCATATGGCTTTAATGTTAACCAATCTTTTATATAAATACTTTTTTTCATTAATTATCTATAGTTACCGATTAAAAGTAGAAACTTAATTAGTTTGTGGCTTGATTTGTATTAGTAACTCCAACTATTTTCTTGTCTTACTTCAAATTTATTTTTTAATCTATTACATTTGAAATTACAACATTAAATATAAAACAGATGCAAAAATTCCTCCTAATAATGGTCCAACAACTGGAATCCAGGCATAACTCCAATCACTACTTCTCTTAAATTTTATAGGTAAAATTGTATATAAAATTCGTGGACCTAAATCTCTAGCTGGATTAATAGCATAGCCTGTTGTGCCACCTAAACCTAAACCTATAACCCAAACTACAAATGCTACAGGAATTGCGCCTAAAGAGCCCAATCCAAAATTAATTGCTTCTTCTGAACCAATACTTAATTCTGGACCAGCAATATATAATACCGCAAAAATTAACACAAAAGTTCCAACAACTTCACTCAAAAAATTTCTTGAAAAATTTCGTATCGCAGGTGCAGTACAAAAGGTTGCTTTTACAGCTTCTTCATCTTCTGTAATATCATAATGATCTTTATATATAAGCCAAACCACAAACGAACCTGCAATTGCCCCAATAAATTGTGCTAATATATATGGCATTACATCGATCCAATCAAACAAACCTGCTACTGCTAACGATACTGTAACAGCAGGATTTAAATGCGCTCCACTATATGGTCCTGCTACCAAAACTCCAACATACACTGCTAATCCCCAGGCTGTGGTAATTACCAACCACCCAGAATCGTTGGCTTTGGTTTCTTTTAATACAATATTGGCAACGACACCATTACCTAAAAGTAATAATAAAAATGTTCCTAAAATTTCAGCTGTAAATGCAGACATAATAATTTGTTTTTAAAGTTATTCAATCCAATTGGCACTTCTTGAAACTGCTTTGTGCCATTGTTTTAGAAGCTCCTCTACTTTTTTTGTTTCCATTTCTGGTTTGAAAGTTTTGTTTATAGACCATTGACTTTTTAATTCTTCAATATCATCCCAAAACCCAATTGCTAATCCAGCCAAATATGCTGCTCCAAGTGCAGTTATTTCTTGAACATTAGGTCTTACAACAGGAAACCCAAAAATATCTGTTTGAAATTGTAATAAAAGACTATTTGTAGTTGCTCCTCCATCAACACGCAATTCAGTTCCTTTAGCATTTGCGTCTGCTTCCATAGCACTTACAATATCGTAAACCTGATAAGCAATTCCTTCTAATGTGGCTCTAGCTATATGAGCTTGTGTAGTGCCTCGTGTTATTCCAACAATAACTCCTCGTGCATATTGATCCCAATATGGTGCTCCCAATCCTGTTAGCGCAGGAACAAAATATACACCTCCATTATCTGGCACACTAGATGCTAGATCTTCAATGTCGGCAGCATTGTCAATTATTTTTAATCCATCTCTTAACCATTGCACAGCAGCTCCTCCTACAAAAACACTTCCTTCAAGTGCATAATTCACTTTACCATTTATTTTCCAAGCAATAGTTGTTAATAGGTTGTTTTTTGAATAAATAGGTTCTTCTCCAGTATTCATCAATAAAAAACAACCTGTTCCATAGGTATTTTTTACCATCCCTTTTTCCGTACATAGTTGCCCAAATAATGCAGCTTGTTGATCGCCTGCTATTCCTGAAATAGGAATTCTTTTATTGAATAAGCCTTCTGAAGTATTTCCATAAATTTGACTGCTTTCTTCTACATCTGGCAAAATATTTTGTGGAATATCAAAAATTTCGAGAAGTTCTTTATCCCATTCCAAACTATGTATGTTGAATAACATTGTTCTACTTGCGTTACTTACATCTGTAACAAATTTTTCGCCATTGGTTAGCTTCCAAACCAACCATGTGTCGATGGTTCCAAAACACAATTCATTGTTATTTGCTTTTTTTCTAGCGCTTTCAACATTATCTAATATCCATTTTAATTTCGTTGCTGAAAAATAGGCGTCTATTATTAATCCTGTTTTCTCCTTTATAGTTTCTGAATGTCCATCTGATTTTATTTCATCACAAAATTTGGCTGTTCTCCTATCCTGCCAAACTATAGCGTTGTAAATCGGTTCGCCTGTGTTTTTATCCCAAATCACAGTTGTTTCCCGTTGGTTTGTAATTCCTATAGCTACAACTTCATTATTAAAATCTTCTGCAATTTTTAACACCTTTCTTGCTGAAGAAATTTGCGATTCCCAAATTTCGTTTGGATTATGTTCAACCCAGCCTGGTTGTGGAAAAATTTGCTCGAAATCCTGTTGTGCGATTTCTAAAGGAACTCCTTCATGATTAAAAAGAACTGCTCTGGATGAGGTTGTTCCTTGATCTAAAGACATTATCAGTTTCGTATTCATTTTTAGCTAATTTAGTATGTAATTGTTTGCTAATTTTTTAAATTCTTTAATTTGATTGTTCATCCAAACTTCATCTTTATTAAGCTCTTTTTTGAGAATCATTGCAACTTCTGGTGCAGCTTCTAATGCAGCTCTAGCGTCTAAAAATAATAATCTTACTCTTCTCGCAAGAATATCTTCAACTGTCCTTGCCATTTCGTTTTGGATGCTCCAAACAATTTGTCCTACTGTAAAATTATAGCTTGAATGAATTTTTTTTAAATAGCCTTTATTCTGATTTTGAAATTCTTCCAACTTAGGTAAATCACTTCCATAAATATAAAAATGATTTTTTGAAACCTCTACATTATCTAAAATGTTTCCATGGATTCCCAAAGTTTCTGTCTTGGACTGTATGTAAGGAAAATTATATTTATAAATCACTTTATCAATAACATCTTCTGCCATTTTACGATAGGTAGTCCATTTTCCACCGATTATAGTTATTAAATTGTTTTCTATAATAATTTTATGCCTTCTAGAAACTTCTTTCGTTTTCACTTTGTTTGTTTTTGGTTTCTCTAAAGGTCTTAATCCACAAAATACTGAAAGTACATCTTCTCGCTTTGGTGCTTTTATTAAATATCGTGACAAAGTCTTAAGAATAAAATCAATTTCAGAATCAAGCGCAACCGGTTCCAATTTAGGCTTTTTTATTAATGTGTCTGTTGTTCCTGCAATCACTTTCCCTTGCCAGGGAATGACAAACAGCACCCTTCCGTCTGAAGTTTTAGGTATCATTATCGCCTTATCACTATTTAAAAAAGAAGCATCCAAAACAAGATGCACACCTTGACTAGGAACAACTATTTTTTTATGATTTGAATCATGCATTTTTATAATCCTATCTGTAAAGATTCCTGAAGCATTTATAACCACTTTAGATTTAATACTAAAAACCTCATCTGTTTCAGTATTTTTTACTTTTACGCCAATTATATTTTCATCATTGTTTAACAATCCTATTACCTTCATATAATTAAGAACAGTTGCACCATTATCGATGGCTGTTTGGGCTAAATTAAGTGCTAGTCTTGCATCATCAAATTGTCCATCAAAATAAGAAACGCCACCTATAAGATGCTTTTTAAGCAAGTTTGGTAATTGTCTAATTATCGTGTTTTTCTTGATTAATTTAGAATTTCCTAAAGAAAATTTACGTGATAAATAATCGTATATTTTTAACCCAAAAGCATAAAAGTATCCTTCCCACCATTTATAATTTGGGATTATAAATTCTTGCGTTTTAAATAAATGTCTTGCGTTTTTTGAAAGTATTCCACGTTCTTTTAAGGCTTCCTTTACTAGTTTAAGATTCCCATTGGCTAAATACCGTACTCCGCCATGAATTAGTTTGGTGCTTTTGCTTGAAGTTCCTTTTGCAAAATCTACTTGTTCGAATAACACCGTTTTAAACCCTCTGCTTATTGCATCGACTGCTATGCCTAAACCGGTTGCACCTCCTCCAATAATAATGATGTCCCAATGAGTGGTCTGTTTTAGAGTTTCTAACTGCTTGTTTCTACTTATCAATTGTTGCTCTTTTGATGTTTTTTATAAAATTGTTGTTTTTATTTTTTTCCAAACTTTTGATAACGCAAAAGTGGAGGCTATTGCAACTCCAGTTAAAATTATAGCAAATTTATAATTGCCATAAATCCAATATCCAGTTGCAAACATAATAGCATAAATTAACACACAGCCAATTAACATTGCGATTATTCCTGATGGGACGCTCCACCCTTCATTTGTATCAATTAGGTTTATGTTCTTTATTTTTGCTTCTCTAACAATTTTATTCCATCCAGGTCCGCCTGGTTGAGTTTTTTTATAAAAATCTTGTAGTACTTCTTTGGTTTCTGCTTGTGTTAAATAGGTTACGGCAATCCAAACTATCGTTGTTACTAAAACTACCATAGGAAATTTAGCATACAATGGCATTAAACCTTCATCTCCAAAAAAATAATTTCCTAAAAAAGTAAAATTCAATAGTATTGAGACAATTCCAGAAACTAACATAGCAGATATTTCGCTCCATGCGTTTATACGCCACCAAAACCATCTTAAAATAAATATCAATCCGGTTCCTGCGCCAAACATTAAAATAATATCGAATAATTGAAGTGCATTGGTTAATACAAGTGCAAATAAAGCACTACACACCATAAGTGCTACGGTAGAAATTCTACCAACTGCAACCAACTCCTTTTCCGACGCATCTTTATTAATTTGCTGTTTATAAAAATCGTTTACAATATAAGACGCTCCCCAATTTAAATGTGTAGAAATAGTACTCATATATGCTGCAACTAAAGAAGCAAGCACTAGACCTAATAAGCCACTTGGAAGCATTGTAAGCATTGCTGAGTAAGCTAAATCATGACCCAATTTATCTTCAGAAACTAACGGAAAGGCTTCTTGAATACTTGCTAAATCTGGAAAAATAACAAGCGATGTTAAAGCCACTATAATCCATGGCCAAGGGCGTAATGCATAATGCATAATATTGAAGAAAAAGGTTGCTCCAATAGCATGATTTTCATCTTTTGCTGCCAACATACGTTGCGCAATATAACCTCCACCACCAGGTTCTGCTCCTGGATACCACGAACTCCACCATTGAACAGCTAAAGGAATTATTAACAAAGTAATAAGTGTTTCTTTATCATTAAAGTCTGGTAAAATTGATAATTTATCTACTACATTCTCATGTTGAAGTAAGGCATCCAAACCTCCAATTTCTGGCAATCCTACCAAATAATAAGCAGCTCCTATTGCGCCTGCCATTGCTGTAAAGAATAAAATAAAATCGGTATAAATCACACCTCTAAATCCTCCTAAAGCACTAAATACTACTGTAACAACTCCTGCGTAAACAACCGTTTCCCAAGGTTGCAATCCTAACATAATGCTTCCTATTTTAATTGCTGCAAGCGTAACTCCTGCCATCGCTAAAATATTAAAAATAATGCCCAGATAAATAGCTCTAAAACTACGCAAAAATCGTGCTGGAGCTCCTCCATAACGCAATTCATAAAATTCAATATCTGTATTTACTTTAGACTTTCTCCATAGTTTCGCATACACAAAAACAGTAAGCAATCCTGTAATTAAAAAAGCCCACCATACCCAATTTCCAGAAACTCCATTGTTTCTAACAATGTCTGTTACTAAATTTGGAGTGTCTGTAGAAAATGTTGTTGCAACCATCGATACTCCAAGCAGCCACCAAGGCATATTTCTCCCTGATAAAAAATATTCTGCTGAACTCTTTCCTGATTGTTTGGAAACGTAAATTCCTATAAAAAGCGTGATTGCAAAGAAGACAACAATCAGTGTTATATCAAATGTAGATAAGTCTACCATAAGTAATTTACTTGATTAATTAATATCTATTTTAAATCCAGATAAATAATATTCCAATCTTGTTGATTAGAACGATATGAATATAGGTTTTTAAATCCAATTGCATAATGTGCATTTAATGATCTTGTGTTTGTGGTATTAATTTCAGTAATAATTAAATCAAACTCTGTTTGCAATTGTTTTTTCACAACATTGTAAAGTCTTCTAAAAACTCCCTGTTTACGAAATGCCTTATCAACACAAACCTGGCCCATAACTACATATGTTTTATTTTGATTCAAACATTTATCTATGTTTTTAAACATTGGCTTTAATACCTCTATTTTTTCTTTGAATTCTTTAAGCATGCATAATGTATAGCCTACAACTCTTTGATTGTTTTTTGCTATAATATGAGGGCATTTGTCGTTCATAGCTTTCAACACTTCGAAACTATGCCGCACTGTTACAAAGCCTTCTTGCTGTTTCTCATCTTTTGATATCGCTGACGGAATATTAGCATGTTGCAGCTCAAGAATTTGCCGTAATTCTTGATTGGTTTCTGCCCTTTTGTAAATAATCTTGTTCAATAAAAATTATACTTTTTTAATCACATTAGTAACGATTCCCCAAATTACAAAGCTGTTCTCTTCAGTAATTTTAATAGGCTCATAGTTTGGGTTTTCGGGCTGCAGCCAAACACAATCGCCTTCAACTTTTAACCGTTTTACAGTAAATTCTCCATCTAAAAAACAGACAGCAATTTTATTGTGCTCTGGTTCTAAACTTCTATCTATTACCAAAAGGTCATTGTCATCGAGTCCAGCACCAATCATAGATTGCCCGCTTACACGTGCAAAAAATGTAGCTTCTTTGTTTTTTATTAATTCTTTATCTAATGATATGCGTTGCTGTTTAAAATCGTCGGCTGGAGATGGAAATCCAGCCGAAATTCCTGTGTTAAAGAATAGCGCTCCAGAATCATCTGATATTTCTGGTGTGAAAAAGATTAAATTTTGAGTGTTTTTTAAAATCATTTTACTGCAATAATTTCATTAATATTTGTAGTTCGGCGTAGAGATAAGCGCTCTTGACGCATTTTCCAGGTACGCTCTAAATCTTGATTTCCAATTTTTAACTTATAATCACCATATTTAGTGTTTAGCTTATCAATAACACACATTAAGGGTTTGTGTTTAGGGTTTTCGTGTTCAAACAAGTGCAGCTGGTAATTATTTGTAGGGACTAATCCTGTTACAATAACGCCTGCGCGTTTGTATTTTATTCCTTTCTTATAAATAGATGTTACTGCATTAATAGCTTTATTACTTATTAACAAGGTTGAATCTGTTGGATGCGGTAATCGCACCATTACACTTGCGCGATGTTGCTCCAAATCTTTTTTATGCCTATCGCTACTCAACATTACAATAATCATGTGGCAACTCGATCCTTGCTTGCGTAATTTCTCTGCACAACTTGTGGCAAATGTAGATATCCGCTCTTTTATATTGTCTAAATCTGAAAATGTAGTTTCAAAACTACGTGTGGTTGCTATAGCTCGTTTCGTCTTCAGTTCGTCTAACGCTATGGTTGGTATGCCTTCTAAATCCTTTTTTAGTTTCCATTGAGTAATTGAAAAGTTTTGTCGTATCCATGTGTCTGAAAGCTGTACAAAATCATATGCTGTTTTACAGTTTTTAATAGCTAGCCGTTTTTGTAAACCTCGACCAATACCCCAAACATCTCCAGTTTTTATCCATTTTAAAGCTTTAATTCGTTTTTCTTCTGAATCAATAACGTAAACGCCATTGGTTTCAATTGGAAATTTTCGCGCTATCTTATTAGCAATTTTGGATAATGCTTTTGTTGGTGCAATACCAACACAGGTTGGAATTCCTGTCCATTTTAAAACACGTGTTCTAATTTGGTTTCCGTAATCTTCAAAATTGTAATTATCAAAACCTTTAAATTGCAAAAATGCTTCATCTATACTATACACTTCTAGGTCTGGTGAAAATTGTTCTAAAATTTTCATAACTCGGCTGCTCATGTCGCCATACAAAGGGTAGTTGGATGAAAATACCTGAATATTATTCGTTTTAAAAAAACCTTCGTACTTAAAAGCTGGTGCTCCAAAAGGCAAACCAATAGCTTTTGCCTCATCGCTTCTTGAAATGACACAACCATCATTATTTGACAGTATTGCAATAGGTTTGTTGCGCAAATTTGGATTAAATACGCGCTCGCAGGAAGCATAAAAATTGTTACAATCGACTAAAGCAAACATAGATGTAAATATACAAAGACCTGTCAGATTTTAAAAACCTGACAGGTCTAAAAATTTAATGGATTCTCTTCTTTTATTGGGAATTATAAATACTAATAAACTACTTTTTTGTATCCAACCAAGCCGCTCTCTTTTCTTTTTGCTCGTCATTTGCATCTTCAAATAAAGCAATTGTATATGAGGCACTTTCTTGTAGTGTTACTGTTGTTGTTTTAGTGTCCCCATAGCGTTCATAAATTATTGTTATTTCATCATTGGGCTTAAATTTATTAATAATGGTGTTAAAATCTAAATCATCACTTAAAATAAAATCATCAACCTTAACAATTTTATCTCCTTTTTCTAAACCAGCATTGTATGCTGAAGATCCCATTCTTGTATATCTATAAATTTTTCCTTCTCTTACACTAGCTCCAAAATATACATTCTCTTTGCTTTGAGTCAACGATACACCTACACTCTCAAATAATCGTTTCATGTCTGGCATATCACTTTTATAGATATAGTTATTGAAAAACTGGTCTCCAAACTCCTGTCCTGCATACACATTTAATGTGGTGTGCAAATCTTTAATTGTATATGGTTTTTCAACTTTTCCGAAGGTGTTCCAAATCAATTTCATATAGTCATCAAGATTTAAATCGTTTTCACGTAAGGATAAATCTAGAGCCAATCCCAATGCGCTTCCATACGAATAATACGAAATAAAGGTGTTTTCTCTGTTCACAGGGTCAACCGAACGTGCTGCATCTACAAATGGTGCCTGATAGCTCATTTCTATGGGATTAAAAAATTGACGTCCTGAAGAATTCCATACATAATTAAACGTTCCTGTTAAACCGTTCACATAATCTTCGTGACTCATTAATCCTGCGCGACACATTATTAATGCCGTATAATAGCTTGTAAATCCTTCGGCGAACCAAAGTTCGCCGCTCATGTTTGCTTCTTCAAAATCGAAAGGTTCTAACGATTGTGGACGTATGCGTTCTACATTCCAACAATGAAAAAACTCGTGAGAAACGGTTCCTATATTTCTAACCATTCCGCCTTTGGCTAAACTTCTGGTTGTTGTTAAAACTGTAGAATTGCGATGTTCCATACCATCGCCTGAAGCATTTGGAATATAACATGCTAAAAATGAATACTCCCCATAATCAAAATCTGGAAGTTCTCCAAAAACGGTTTTTTGTTCTAATACGATTTTCTTTACTTTTTCAAAGTATTCGTCCAACTCTGCTTCTGTGCCATTATGGTGTAACACAAAGTTTATCGCTTGTCCATCAACATCAAACGAGCGTACGCTATGATTACTAATCTCGGTTGGACTATCCATAAAATACTGAAGATCTCTCGCGGAATATGTATTTCCTTCAACATGTTTTAATTGTGTGGCTACTTTCCAGTTTAAATCCTCGCGTACATTAAAGGTTACTTCTATTTCATCATTTTTTAAACTTGGAGCATATATAAACGTCGGCGGAATATTTAAATGCGCATGTGTTTCATCTATTTGTGCATAGGTGCCATCGCCTCGATTGGCAAACAAAGTATAATTGACGATTATCGTTCCATCATGCCCCTTTACCTTCCATGAATATGGATCTGGACGTGTACTTTCCAAAACATTGCCTTTGCCATCAGTTACTTTTACAGCATATACATTTTTCATAAACTCATGCAATGCATAACGTCCTGGAGAAGTACGACTCATTCTAAACTCTATTTCGCCAGCTTTTAAATTTGTAAACCTTGCTTTTATTGTTGCTTCATGATGTACAGCATTTTCGAAGGAAATGGTATATGTAGAAGACACTCCGTTTGATGAGGATTCGGTTGTTGTGTTCTTACAATTAAACAATGCTAAAAAAGATAATAGTAGAAGGTATTTCTGCATAACATAAAAATTTAAGGCTCTAAGATAGTATTTTTATGCTGCGACAAAATTTTAAAAAAGTTAAAAAACAGGATGTGCTTTTTAACCTTCAATATATTCTAAAATATCGCTTGGTTGACAGTCTAATGCTTTACAAATAGCCTCTAAGGTTGAAAACCCAATCTATGAGCCTATTAAAATTATCGAAAAAGAATAATTAATTAGATTCAACTTTAATAATTTAACTATTGCTATGCATTGTATATATTTGTTCTAAGATGAATCATTTTCCAAAAAAACTACAATCAAAACTCAGTGATAGGAAGGCAAACAACGCATTGCGACAACTCGGTAATCAATCCAATCTAATAGATTTTTCGTCTAACGATTATTTAGGATTCTCGAAATCTGAAACTATTTTTAGACATGCGTATCAAGATTTAGTTGATAACAATATGCAGCAAAACGGAGCGACAGGATCACGTTTGCTTTCTGGAAATCATAAATTATACCAAGAGGTTGAAACCATGCTTTCTGAATTACACAATAGTGAAGCAGTAGTAGTTTTTAATTCTGGATATGATGCTAATATTGGATTTTTATCGTCGGTTCCGCAGCGTGGTGATATTATATTGTACGATGAATTTATTCATGCTTCTATACGTGATGGCATAACTATGAGTAATGCCAAGGCCTATAAATTTAAGCACAATGATTTAGAGGATCTAATGCAAAAATGTCGGACTGAGCGCAGTGGAAGTCCAATAGAAACCGAAATCTACATCGTTACAGAATCTGTATTCTCTATGGATGGCGACACTCCTGATTTAAAAGCAATGTCTCAGATTTGTAAAAGTCACAACACTCATTTTGTAGTTGATGAAGCACATGCTTTGGGAGTTTTTGGCAAACAAGGTAAAGGTGTAATTCAAGAATTAAAACTGGAAAATGATGTGTTTGCTCGAATAGTTACTTTCGGTAAAGGTTTAGGTTGTCATGGCTCAGCTATTCTGGGAAGTACAGTTTTAAAACAATATTTAGTGAATTTTGCACGTAGTTTTGTTTATACAACAGCATTGCCTCCGCATTCCTTGGCAACAATTAATTCTGCTTACACCGAATTAAAAAGAACAGATGAAATTGAAAAATTGCATCAAAACATTCACTTTTTTAGATCAGAAATTGAAAAGTTAAAGCTCCAACAATCCTTTGTCAAAAGTGATTCTGCTATTCATTGTTGCATTATTCCAGGTAATGATACTGTAAAAGACATTGCAAAAAAAATTCAAAAACAAGGATTTGATGTTAAGCCCATTTTATCTCCAACAGTTTCAGAAGGGGAAGAGCGTTTGAGGTTTTGTTTACACAGTTACAATTCTGAAACCGAAATGTCGGAAGTATTGAAGATACTTGCTACCTTTGTACAATAAATCGTCATTGCGAACGGAGTGAAGCAATTTGTTTCAAATAAAAAGATTACTTCATTGCAATGCGCCTCGTAATGACATGATAAAAAAAACATACTTCATCACAGGAATTTCCACAGACGTTGGAAAAACAATAGCTTCAGCCATAATTACTGAAGCACTGGAAGCTGATTATTGGAAACCTGTTCAGGCAGGAGAATTAGAACATTCTGACACTCATAGAGTTCAGGAATTAATATCTAATACCAAGTCAAAATTCCACCCGAACAGTTACAATTTAGAAACACCTATGAGCCCTCATGCTGCTGCCAAAATTGATAATGTCTCAATAGATGTAAAAAAAATCCTAGAGCCCAAAACAAAAAATCATTTAGTCATTGAAGGTGCTGGAGGATTGTTAGTTCCCCTAAATAATAAGCATACTATTCTCGATATTATCAAACCAGATTACAAAGTTATTGTAGTTTCCAGACATTATTTAGGAAGCATTAATCATACGCTTTTAACCGTAAATATGTTAAAAGAAAAAGGATTTGACCTATCTATAATTTTTAGTGGAAATGAGCATAAAACCACTGAAGAAATTATTAAAAAAATGACAAGCATTAGGGTAATTGGTCGTATTGAAGAAGAGCCTTATTTTGATACAACTGTTGTTAAGGAATACGCTGATTTGTTTAGAGCACAATTAAAAAAATTATGAGTTTACAAGAACGCGATAAAAAACACCTGTGGCATCCATTAACACAACATAAATTACACCCTAATCACTTGGCAATTACCAAAGCTAAAGGCGCTTTGTTATATGATGAAGATGGTAAAGAATATATCGATGGTATTGCGTCTTGGTACACATGCATGTATGGTCATAGCAATGAATACTTAACCCGTCGGGTTTCCAACCAAATGCAACAACTAGATCATGTTGTTTTTGCTGGTTTTACACATGAACCTGCAATAAAACTATCGGAAGCGCTCATCAAGATTCTGCCAAAAAATCAACAAAAAATATTCTTTTCAGACAATGGCTCTACTTCGGTAGATGTGGCTATAAAAATGGCTTTACAATACCATTTTAATAATGGAGAAAAACGTGGGAAGATTATTGCTCTGGACGATGGTTTTCATGGAGATACTTTTGGAGCTATGAGCGTGTCTGGTTTGTCTGTATATAATGGTCCCTTTGAAGAGTTTTTTATCGATGTCTCTAGGATTCCAGTGCCTACAAAAGATAATTTTGAAGAGGTTAAACAACAATTTATCGCCTTACTTCAATCTGGAAATGTTGCGGCTTTTATTTACGAGCCTTTAGTGCAAGGCGCTGCTGCAATGAAAATGTATGATGCTCCTTTTTTAGATGAATTATTAGGCCTAGCAAAACAACACAATGTTCTCGCAATTGCCGATGAAGTTATGACAGGCTTTGGAAAAACAGGTAAAAATTTTGCTTCAGAATACCTAACTAATCTGCCAGATATTATTTGCCTGGCAAAATCTTTAACAGGTGGTTTGGTTCCGATGGCAATTACATCTTGCTCCCAGAAAATATATGATGCTTTTTTAAGTGATGATATCTCAAAAGGTTTTTTTCATGGTCATACCTATTCCGCAAACCCAATTGCCTGTACTGCTGCTCTAGCTTGTATTGAACTATTGCAGTCGGATAATATTAAAAACAATATAAAGCGAATTATTACTTCACACAAAACATTTGATAGCCACATAAAAAACCATCCAAAAGTTACTTCTACAAGACAACTGGGTGTTATTTATGCATTGGACCTCAATGTTGAAATGGAACGTTATGGCGATTTAAGATATAAGCTCTTTAACTTCTTTATGAAAAATGGTGTTTGCCTCAGACCATTAGGTAATACCATCTATATTTTAGCTCCCTTTGTTATCCCTGAAAAAGAATTAGAGAAAGTATATAGCACAATCGAAAAAGCACTAGATACCTTCTAACGCTTCTGCTATTCCCTTATGGTTAAGTAGCATCAATGAGTGTATGTTGCGCTCTCAATAATTTTGTTTTTCAAGTCGTAAAAACATATGATATAAAACACATAAGTCTTATTTTTGCTAAAAATTACAATATTCTTGCAACAACCAATCTCTATTACTGCTATTGCCTCGGTTTCACCATTAGGAACATCATTAACTGATGCCTGGAAAAACTATCAAAACAATCAACATTGCATCGCCGAAAAAAAGTTTCCAAAGTTTACTGCTTTGGTTGCTGAATTGCCTTCCGAAATAAAGCAAGAGATTGAAGCTCTAAGACATTCTGATACGAAATACAAATCTTTAGATAACACCGTATTATTTGCAATTTTTGCAGCTCGTAATGCCATAAATGCAGCCAATTGGAATGACTCTGATAATTTTGGAATAAACATTGGCTCTTCACGTGGTGCGACTCAGCTTTTTGAAAAGTATTACGGCAATTTTTTAAATCGCAATAAAGCAGAAACATTAGCATCGCCAACAACGACACTTGGCAATATTTCGTCTTGGGTTGCACATGATCTACAAACGCAAGGTCCAGAAATTAGTCACTCCATAACCTGTTCTACTGCATTACATGCTATGTTAAATGGAATTGCCTGGATAAACTCTGGAATGTGCACTAAATTTTTGGTTGGAGGTAGCGAGGCTCCTTTAACGCCTTTTACAATTGGACAGATGCAAGCTTTAAAAATTTATGCGAAAAAAGATTTGTCTGGTCGAGCGCAGTCGAGACCTTTCGACTGCGCTCAAGGTAACGGCTTTGATTATCCTTGTCGTTCTTTAGATTTGTCAAAAAAAGAAAATACCATGGTTCTTGGCGAGAGTACATCACTAGCCTGTTTAGAACAGGGCGAAACAAAAAATGCTCTGGCAATAATAAGAGGCATTGGTTACGCTACAGAGATATTAGAGCATAATGTCTCTTTATCTTCAGAAGCCACTTGTTTCCAAAAATCCATGGCAATGGCATTGGGCAATTTAATATCTGATGAAATTGATGTAATCGTTACTCACACACCAGGAACGGTTAAAGGTGATCTTGCCGAAATAAACGCCATTAAAAAAGTTTTTGGCGACAATCATCCTGCTTTAACAACCAATAAATGGAAACTAGGACATACACTAGGCTCTTCTGGAATGTTAAGTATAGAAATGGCTGTACTAATGATACAACATCAAAAATTTATAGAAGTGCCATTTATTAATAATACACCTCCAAAACAAATTAAAAAAGTGTTGATAAATGCTGTAGGTTTTGGTGGGAATGCCGTAAGTATTTTGATTAGTAAACCAGTAAAAAAATAATTTGTTGAAAACAAATTTAAAATTGAAAGTAAGAATTTAAGATTTATAATTAATATCATTTATTTTTGAATTATGAGCGAGATAAGACACAATTGGACTAAAGAAGATATTTTAAATATTTATACTAAACCATTCATGGAGTTGCTTTACGAAGCTGCAACTATACATCGTGAGCACCATAATCCAAATGTTGTACAAGTATCAACTTTACTTTCCATAAAAACAGGAGGTTGTTCAGAAGATTGTGGTTATTGTCCTCAAGCAGCACGTTATCATACAGATATTAAGGGCAATGATTTAATGAGTGTTCAGCAGGTAAAAACCCTGGCTTTACGTGCTAAATCCACAGGTAGCTCTCGAGTTTGTATGGGAGCCGCTTGGCGTAATGTAAAAGACGGAGAGGAGTTTGATCGAGTATTAGAAATGGTACGGACCATTAATAAATTGGATATGGAAGTATGTTGTACACTAGGTATGATTACTGAAAATCAAGCACAACGTTTGGCAGAAGCTGGGTTATATGCCTATAATCATAATTTAGATTCATCTGAAGAATATTATAAAGAAGTAATTTCTACACGTGGTTTTGAAGACAGATTACAAACCATTGATAATGTTCGAAAAACAAATGTCACTGTTTGTTCTGGTGGAATTATTGGAATGGGAGAAAAAATTGAAGACAGAGCAGGAATGCTTGTTGCCCTATCAACTCTAAATCCACAACCAGAGTCAACACCAATTAATGCTTTAGTTGCTGTTGAAGGCACACCAATGGAAAACGAAAAACCAGTTGAAATTTGGGATATGATACGCATGATAGCCACTACACGAATAGTAATGCCAGAAACCCAAGTGCGTTTAAGTGCAGGTAGAACACAAATGAGTCGTGAAGGTCAAGCTATGTGTTTCTTTGCTGGAGCCAACTCGATTTTTGCTGGAGACAAGTTGCTTACAACGCCTAACCCAGATGTAAATAAAGATATGAAAATGTTTGCAGCTTTAGGTTTAAATCCACAAAAACCATTCACAAAAAAAACGCAACCACAAACCGTTGAGGCTATCGATTCGCAATTTGAAGCTTTAGGAGAAAGACCTAAATGGTCTCGCCCAGAGCATAAAATTCAGCGTAACGAAATGGCTAAAGAAAAAACTAAAACATTTAAGTAAAGTTACATTCACATATTTTAATTCCAATTTCTTAACTTTGATTTTATAAACTTTTAGCTTTGGAATTGAATCTTCAAAACATTCCTCGTATAAAAACCATAACTTAACCCGAAAAATTCATCATAAAAATTCAAAATCAGGTATAAAAGCCTTATT
>CAYRVY010000005.1:0-22519 GCA_964427695.1 uncultured Flavobacteriaceae bacterium | reverse complement strand
CAAAAAAATCTTGTGTTGTGCATTGAGCAGCTGTCCATGCAAATTCAAGAGAAGCTCCTTTTTTTATTTCCATTTCAAAAGACAACCTGTTGTCATATTCTGAAACTTTATTATGAGTTAATTTTGGTCGTTGGTTTTCTCTACCCGAATTAATATCGTGCCAAATAAAGGTAGCAGAAGTTCCAACGGTTTGTTTACCCATTCTGCTCTTTGCAACTGTTTGAAGAATTGGCATAGTTGTTTCAAGATCTTTCAAAACTCTATATGTGCTCATTGGGTTTTGATATTCTGTTGGTGTTTCTATTTTTCCGGTTACCTTCACTTTAATATCTGTATTAGCATTAACACTTATGTCTATATAACCAGAATAGGGAATATTACGAAGGGCATAAATTGTATATGTTATGAGTGCTTTATCTTTAAATTTGAACGAAGTAGTAAATCCAGCTTCTTTCATATTTAGTGTTTGTCTCCATTCGCTAATATTATCTTCTGTTATTTTTTCTCCATCAATTTCAATATCAAAATTACCAAAATTCATTCCTTTTAGTATTCTACTAACGCCTAATTGAGATGCTTTATCATAAACATTATTTAATATAATATGCTTAACTTCAAATGGTTTTTCAGAGGGTAATATTCCTATACGACCATTAGCGACAACAACTCCTGTGTAATTTGTGTTAGTAGTGGTGGATATATTCCATCCATCATGTTGTGCTATTACCAATAAAGTGTTTGTAAAGATTAAAATAGATAATAGATGTTTCATTTTTTTTATAAATATAAATATTAGTGGAAACGAATCTCTTCATTTTTTTAAAGACTTTATATAAATAATTAAAAAAAGACTCTTTTAAGCAATCGAAATCGTTTTCGTATTTATACAATTGAATTGCAACAAAAAAGAAATGCAATAATAACAAATTAGATTATAATGCTTTATTTATTTTAGTCTTTAGTTCATCAAACAGTAACTAAAGTAGGGTTTGTTGAATCTCTTGGAATTATTTTAGTTGGAATTTTTATAATCTCGTATCTAATTTGTTCTCCATTTCTAATCTGATTGAGCTCATTATATAATAAAGTAAAAGCTTTTTTGCCCATTTCATAACCAGGCTGATTTACAGTTGATAAGGTAGGTGATGTGATTCTTGATAAAAACCAATTGCTAAACCCCATAACAGATATTTGATCTGGAACCTTAATCTCTAATTCTTTTAATCTAACTAAAACTCCAGTAGCAACTAAATCTGTAAACGAAAAAACACCATCAATCTCATCATGCTCTTCAATAATTTGAGAAGTGAGCTTGTAACCGTTTTCGAAAGACAAATCATCACTAACATAAACAAGGTTGTTATCAAAAGGGATGTTATTTACTTCCAGCGCATTTTTATAACCCATAAATCTATCAATAGTAGTTTGCGGTTTTAAAGGTCCTCTTATATGGGCAATTTTTTTGCATCCAGTATCTATTAAGTATTGAGTGGCATTAAAGGCTGCCTCACAGTCATCAATAATAACTTTTGAACAATTTACCGATCTCGATATTTTATCATAAAGGACAACTGGAACTTCATCATCAATAAGGCGATTTATATGCTTATAATTTACAGTCTTGTCTGAAAGTGACAATAAAATACCATCTACATTTTTTTCTAGAAGTAAATTTATTTTCTTTTTCTCATCATCATAAGACTCACTAGATTGAAGTGTAATAACTAAATATCC
Organism: uncultured Flavobacteriaceae bacterium; assembly: GCA_964427695.1. GTDB lineage: Bacteria > Bacteroidota > Bacteroidia > Flavobacteriales > Flavobacteriaceae > PRS1. The sequence goes on along the minus strand of CAYRVY010000005.1, from coordinate 20,785 downwards.
ATGTTCGCTGGCAGAATCGATAACTCCGTGCATAATATTTGAAAAAAAATGATGAACAAGTGTTGGGACAATCAATCCAATAATTTTAGATTCTTGATTTCTTAAACTTTGAGCAAATGAATTTGGTTTATAATTTAAAGATGCTGCTAAAGCCCTCACTTTTCTTTTAGTCTTTTCACTAATATCAGGATAATCTTTTAATGCTTTTGAAACTGTAGCTGTAGAGACTCCTAAAGTAGTAGCAATTTTTTTGAGTGTAACTTTAAGCATTTAACTAAATTTATAAGTAAAAGTAAAGTATAAAAATAGTGTTCTTTAAATTGAAAAGTTTAATTATTTCATTTTTCTTATAATTATTTCATTATTAAATCGTAAATTATCGTGTTTTTAGTTCCATAAAAACATAAAATATAATTCCCGAAAACGTTTTCGGCTTTGATATTGGCGTTTTTCTGCCTTTTACTTTTTTTTGAACAAAAAAAAAGTAAAATTAGCTTTTGAATTATTAATCTTTTTAAATACAAATAGATATTAAAATAATTTATTACTACTCTAAATTAATCAAAATATGAAAAACAAATTACTTAAAAAACTAATACTTCCTGTATTTTTACTTTTAGGAAGTTTTATTTATGCACAATCAGTTACAGGTACTGTCTCTGATGCTTCTGGAGCATTACCAGGAGTAAATGTCCTTATTAAAGGTACAACTACTGGAACTCAAACCGATTTTGATGGAAATTACTCTTTGGATGATGTCGCCTCCGATGCTGTTATCGTTTATAGTTTTTTAGGCTATAAAACTCAAGAAATTACAGTAAACGGACAATCTGTAATTAATGTGCTCATGGAAGAGGACGCTTCACAATTAGAAGAAGTTGTAGTGATTGGTTATGGAACCACTACAGTTAAAGATGCAACTGGAGCAGTTGCATCTATAAAGGCTGAAGATTTCAACAAAGGTGTCATTACTTCACCAGAACAATTAATTCAAGGTAAAACTGCTGGAGTTCAAATATCACAAACCAGTGGAGAACCAGGAGCTGGGATTAACATTCGTATTCGTGGATCCAACTCCGTGAGATCCAGTAACAACCCTCTATTTGTAGTAGATGGCGTACCATTATCTGGAGGAGCTACTTCTGCATCTGCTGGTGTAGAAGGTTTGGGAGATCAGCCTGCTAAAAATCCATTAAACTTTTTAAACCCTAACGATATAGAAAGTATAAGTATCTTAAAAGATGCTTCTGCGACAGCAATTTATGGTTCAAGAGGAGCGAATGGAGTAATTATTATTACAACAAAAACTGGAAAATCAGGAAAAGGATTGTTTGAATATAGCACAAGTTTAAGTATCTCTAAACCAAGAAAAACATATGATTTGTTGTCTGCTTCACAATTCTTATCAGAAAGTGACAGACTTGGGTTTAATGTTTCAGACAGAGATTTTGGTGCTAGTACTAATTGGCAGGATGTTATTTTTAGAACTGTTGCATCTCAAAATCAAAATTTATCTTATTCCGACAATTATGGTGATGGATCTTATCGAGCAACATTTGGATATGGGAAACAATTTGGCATTGTAGAACGGTCAAATTTAGAAAGACTTACATTACGTTTAAACGCTAATCATAAATTTCTAGATGACAAATTAAGATTTGGTTTGCAAACCCTTGTTTCAAGAATCAATGACTTATCTCCTCCTGTTGCGGGAAGTGCAGGTTTTCGTGGAGATATTCTAGGTGCTGCTTATTCAGCAAACCCTACTTGGCCAAGTGATCCTGATTTTGATAATACAGGTGGTTTAATAAACCCAGCTAATTTACTGGCAAATGCACAGACCACTTCAAATACAAAAAGAGTATTAATTAATTTATCTACAGAATATGATTTTACCGATGAGTTAACAGGTAGAATAAATCTTGGCTATGATGAATCTAATTCCAAGAATTATTCTGTTAGTTCAGCTAAAGTAAATGTAATTGCCGGTGCGCCAGGAAATGGTCGGGGTCGTTATGCCGAGCTTGACATTCAAAACAAACTTCTGGAAGCAACATTAAATTATAAAAAAGAGTTTGAAAACTCTAATTTAGATGTCTTAGTTGGATTTTCATACCAAAAGTTTAATAATTTTGGAATAAATGCATCTGGTTGGGGGTTTGGCACTAATAATTTAAATGAAATGGGGAATGACCTTCAAGCAGTTGTTGAAGGTATAGCTAGCGATATTCAGGGGTCTTACCAACAATTCGGATATGCGCCAAATATTTCTCAAGGCATATATGTAAACAGATTGTTTCCAAATGTTCAACAAGATTTTATTACGTCTAGCGCAAGACGTACTGTTAGATCGTTGGCAGTTGATACTTACGATAATTTTAGTGAATTACAATCTTTCTTTGCACGGGTTAATTATTCTTTAAATGATAAATATTTATTTACTGCAACTATAAGAGCCGACGGCTCATCTTCATTTAGTGAAGATAATAGATATGGTTACTTCCCATCAGGAGCTATTGCTTGGAAAATTAGTGAAGAAGATTTTTTAACCGACAGCAATGTCTCTACTCTTAAATTAAGAGTAAGTTATGGCTTAACAGGTAATCAGGAAGGTGTAGGATATGGAAACTTTGTGAGGCGAGAAAGATGGGGAGGAATTGGACCGAATGATGGTGGTGACATCAATTTAAATGCAGGCGTGTCGGCAGTTGCTTTTGCTAATCCTGATCTTAAATGGGAGTCTACGATTCAATACGCTACAGGACTGGATTTTGGGTTTAATAACGATCGTCTTTCTGGTAGCATAGATGTGTACCAAAAGGAAACTAAAGATTTATTATTCCTTACAAATACAGCACAACCTGCTGTAAATCCTTTTCAATTTAAAAATTTAAAGAATTCTAAAATTGTAAATAAAGGAATTGAATTTTCTTTAGGATATGATTTTGTTCAATCTGATGATTTCAACTGGCGCATGAATTTTAACATTGCTTACAATGAAAATATGGTAGAGGAATTATCAGGAGAATATTTGGGAGGAAATATCAATGGTCCTGGATTATCAGGTGCTACGGCTCAAAAATTAATAGAAGGTCAGCCGTTATTTTCGTATTATATGTTAGAGTTTAGCGGTTTTGATTCAGGCGGTTTACCAATTCAGACTGAAGACAAACTATTTGTAGGAAAAAGTGCCTTACCAGATTTTACTGGAGGGCTATCAACAAATTTAGATTATAAAAATTGGACACTTTCAGCATATTTTAACGGACAATTTGGACATTATATTTATAATAATACTGCAAATGCATTCTTTACTGCTGGGGCGTTTAATACAACTAGAAATGTGTTACCTAGTACACTTACTAGTGGTGAAGACCTTGGTGCTTCGGCAGATGTGTCAACAAGATTCCTAGAAAAAGGTGATTTTATACGTTTGCAAAATGTATCGATAACTTACAATATGCCTTTAAGTGGAGATGGTTTATTTAAATCGATGGTGTTTTCTGTAACTGGGCAAAATTTGTTTGTGATTACTGATTACTCTGGATTAGACCCAGAAGTTAGTTCAAGCACTGGTGGTGCATTACCAGCATTAGGTATTGATTACGGAGCATATCCAAATCCAAGAACTATTACTTTTGGGATAAACGCAAAATTTTAAAAAATATGAAAATGAAAAAACAATTTAACTTAAAAATATTTGTCTTATCGCTTATTGCGATGATGACATTGGAATCTTGTTCTAATCTAGAGATTGAAGGAACAGATTCATTAATTAAAGGAGCCTTAATATTTGAAGGAGTTGCAGATCCTGCTGAAGCATTAGCAGGAGTTTATGGTGGAACTTTTGGAATGTTAGGCGATCAGGCTAATTTCTTTGCACTAAATGAAGTCACTACAGATGCAACTTTAGTGCCTACAAGGGGTTCTGACTGGAGTGATAATGGCAACTGGAGAGTGTTGCATGCACATACTTGGAAAAAAGATCATGGTTTTTTAATTACCACATGGAATCAACTAAATGAAAGAGTGTTTAAAGCTACAGAAATTATTGACCCATTAAGTGCTTCCAGTTCTCAACAGATAGCTGAAGCTAAATTCTTAAGAGCTTTCAATATGTATTTTGTTTTAGATTTTTGGGGACAAGCTCCTTTCAGAAATGCAACAGACCCTGCAAGTATTGACCCTATTGTAATGAATGCTTCTGAAACATATACATTTATTTTAAATGATATTAATGAGGCTATTTCGAATTTACCTACTGTAGGGCCGAGCGCACAAACAAATCGTGCTTCTAAAGCAGCAGCTTATTTTCTAAAAGCTAAAGTTATATTAAATAGTGAGCGCTATACTGGCTCTACTCCAAATTATCAAGATGTAATTGATGCAGTAGATGCAATCGCTGGAGATGGGTTTGCATTACAAGCTGGGTACTTCGAGTTATTTTACCCAACTGTTGACAATGAAACTATTTGGTATGGTGAAATTGGTATAGGAAACCGTATCTGGAATGGATTACATTACAACCATATATCTCCTGATAATGGAGGAGGAGGTTGGAATGGGTTCTCGACTTTAGCTGAGTTCTATGACCTCTTTGAAGGAGCTCCGAATACTAACTTTGTTGGCGATGGTCAAGAAGAACGTAGAGGTTGGGTGCCAGATGCTGTAACTGCGAATGCACAAAACTCAGGCATAGGGTTTGGGATGCTAATAGGTCAGCAATATGATAATAGTGGAAATAAGTTAAAAGACCGAGTAGGTAATGACCTTGTATTCACAAAAGAGATAAGTCTAACTAATAGTACTGAATCGAATGGTGTTAGAGTTATTAAATACCATCCATTTGATGGTAGTGATGCTGGTCAGTCTTTTAGAAGTCATGAAATTATTTTTAGATATGCCGATGCACATTTAATGAAAGCCGAAGCTTTGTTACGCAATGGTGGAAGTGCAACCACATTGGTAAATGAATTAAGAACTTTAAGAGGAGCAACTGCATTGGGAAGTGTTTCTGAAAGCGATTTAATTGATGAAAGAGGACGAGAGTTGTATGTTGAATATTGGAGACGTAATGATTTACTTCGTTTTGATCAATTTACTAAAGATTGGGAGCATAAAAAGACAGAGGAAGTAGGGAATTCTACTAGAAAATTATTTCCTATTCCACTAGCTGCTATTATTTCCAATCCAAATCTAGTACAGAATCCAGGATATTAAAATTTGTAATACATTTATATTTTTATTTGCTATATAAAGAGGGTATTAATACCCTCTTTATATTTGTATAGAATTTAGCATATAATTTTAATACTATAAATAATTTGGAAATTTAAACTCTTAAGCTTATTCAATATTAAGTATAAATCCTTGATTGTGGATATTTTGAATTTTAATCGAAGAATCTTTTGCTAAGTATTTTCTTAAACGGGTAATAAAAACATTTAAACTTTTTTTACTAAAAAAATCATTTTTACCCCAAATATTAATTAATATCTCTTTATGTGAGCATAATTCATTTTGTTTTATAACCAAAAGGTACAATAACTTATTTTCTCGAAAAGTGAGTTGTTGTATAGTATCGGCTTTATAAACTAGCTGTGAGTTATCTTTATTATAAACATAATTACCTAATAAAAACATATTCTGTTTACTTTTTGCAGATGGTTTACTGATAGATAAAGTATTTAAGAGCGTATTTAGCCTTACTAACAGTTCTTCCTCATCTATTGGTTTTTTTAAATAATCAACAGCCCCTAAAGCAAATCCTTTTAAAACATCTATTTTTAAAGAACGTGCCGTAAGAAAAATAAAAGGTGTCTCTGTAAATTGTTGTTTAATTCTATTCGCTAATGTAAAACCATCCATTTCAGGCATCATCACATCCAATATAATTAAATCAAAATAATCTTGTTGAAGTGTCACTAATGCAGCATTGCCATTAGTTCTCCATATCACATCAAAATTTTTCATTTTGAGATATTCAGAAAGTAAATACCCTAAAGATTCATCATCCTCAACAAGCAATATTTTTTTACTGATTTCCATAGTTGTGTAGTGGTAGTTTAATAATGAATTCCGATCCGTTTCCAACCGAACTTTTTACAATGATTTTTCCTTTATGAAGGGCTACAATTCTTTTTACATAATTCAAACCTAATCCATAGCCTTTGACATCATGAACATCACCAGAAGAAACTCTGAAATATTTATCAAAAATTTTCTTTTGATCTTCCTCTGAAATTCCTATGCCATTGTCCTTCACGCTAATACATAAAGTCTTATCGAGTTTGTATGCAAAAAGAGAGATTGCTTTATTTTCTTTAGCGTACTTTTTAGCATTTTCCAATAGGCTATTAATTGCATTTTCTATATGATACGAATCACAATTAATTTTATAATGATCACCTTTAACCTCACTTTTAAATATAATATGCTCTAATGCTGCTAATTGTTCAAAATCTTTAATTAATTTTAAAAGTACTGGTTTAAAATCAATTAGCTTTTTTTCTATAAAATTCTTTTTCCCTTCTATTCTAGCCAATTCTAATACTTTATCAATTTGATGTTTAAGTTTATTTACTTGATTTCGTATCAAATTTACCAATTCTTTATTTTCATCATTAGTTTTTTCTAGTAAAATTTTAGAGGCAATACCTATAGAAAAAACGGGAGTTTTTAATTCGTGTGTCAAATTATTAATAAACTCATTTGTAATTGTAATCAATTTTTTCTGCCAATAAAATGATTTAAGAACCCAGTATATAACAAATATTATAACCACAATAAACAGTAAACTAGGCATTGTCAATCCATTTAATTGAGATAAAAAATAAGAATTCAAATTTTTAAATTGAAGTTCTAAAATCAGTCTTTTTCCGACCAATAATGGTAAATATCCATCGAGAATTATGGAATATCTTAAAAGGTTTTCCTCATTACTATATGATTTTGAAGACTTTAAATAATCTGTTGAGTCTTTAGCATACAAAGTGTAAGTAAATTCTGTTTTTACGCCTTGCTGTAAAAGTTTATCTGTTAAGTAATCATTCAAAAAATAACTAGAAACATTTGAAACGCTATCTATACTAAGAGTAAAATATGAATCATCTTTTGTAATAGCCTTACCGACCAAAAAAGTCAACTCATTGCGCATCTGAAGCCCTTGTTTGATTTCATTTACAGTTAATCCCATTTTTTGATTAAACTGAACTTTAGCGAGATTTAAACCAATGCGTAAATATTGATATTGAACAATTGTTAATCCTGTTATAGAAATTATAAATATTATTATATAAATTTTTTTACCCTTCATAGGGACTAATATCTGTAAAATAAATGTATTGTACTGTTTATTTATCTTTCATTAATCTTTTTAACCTTTTATTAATCTTTTTAATCTATCATTAAGCGAAACCTATTAGCTAAAAATCTATTTTAGCACTATCATATATAGATTAAGTAGTAGTATTATAAAAGAAGTTAACTTTTTAAGTTAGCTTCTTTTTACTGAAAACACTAAATTGATTTTTTAATTGAAAACACTAAATTGATTTTTAATAATGAGATTGTTGTGATTATAAAACAACTTAAATATTTATATGTAATTAGTATAACATTATTTTTAAATTCATGTAATAATCCTGATAAGTTATTCGAATTGAAAAATAATACAGGCATTCAATTTAGCAATAAATTATTACCAACGCCAACTTTAAACATACTTAATTATTTATATTATTATAATGGAGCAGGAGTATCTGCTGCAGATTTTAATAATGATGGTCTGCCAGATCTTTATTTTACTGCAAACCAAACAGCCGATAAATTATACCTTAATTTAGGCGGAATCAAATTTCTAGACATTACGGAGCAATCTGGCATTGATAATGCTGGTAATTGGACAACAGGGTCTACTACTGTTGATATTAATAACGATGGTCTTTTGGATATTTATATCTGTAAAATTGGAAATTACAACGGAATTACTGGTCAAAACCTATTATATGTAAATCAAGGATTAAATAAAAATGGAATTCCTACTTTTAAAGAAGAAGCCTCTGCTTATGGCTTAGATATAAAGAGTTTTTCTACTCAAGCTGTTTTTTTTGATTATGATCAAGATTCGGATTTAGATATGTTTCTTTTAAATCATTCGGTACATCCAAATAAAAATTACGGAGATGGGAATAGAAGAACGGAAATAGATTCCTTATCTGGAGATAAATTATTTGAAAATGTAAACGGAATTTTTATTGATGTTAGTAAGTTCTCTGGCATTTTTCAAGGCAAAATTGGTTATGGTTTAGGCGTTTCGGTTAGTGATATTAATAATGATGGTTATGCAGATATTTATGTTGGAAATGATTTTTTTGAAAATGATTATTTGTATATAAATCAAAAAGATAAAACTTTTAAAGAAGTCATTTCGAATGATAAAACAAAACTAGGTCATACATCCCACTTTTCAATGGGCAACTCAATTAGCGATATCAACAATAATGGGAAAATGGATATTATTTCTTTGGATATGTTGCCTGAAGATCTTATTACTTATAAAACTTCTGGTTTAGAATATCCTTATCAAACTTATGAGTACTATCTTAAAAAAGGATATGCACCACAGTATATGCAAAATACTATGCATCTTAATATAGGAAATGGGAGCTTTAGTGAGATTTCTTATTTAAGTGGAATTGCAGCTACTGAATGGTCTTGGAGTCCACTGGTTGCAGATTATGACAACGATGGGTATAAGGATATTTATATTACTAATGGGATATTAGGCGCGACCAACGATATGGATTTTATAAATTTCATATCTAATGAGACTATACAAAAACAACTTGGCATGAACATGTCTCAAAAGGAGTTAGCACTGGCTAGAGAAATTCCACAAAAGAAAGTTCATAATTATATTTTTAAAAATAATGGAGATAATACATTTAAAAATGTTACACAAAAATGGTCTTCCAATGGGTCATCCTATAGTAATGGTGGCGTATATGTCGATTTAGATAATGATGGAGATTTGGATTTGGTGATTAATAATATTAATGAGACCCCTTTTATTTTAGAAAACACTTCAGAAATAAACAAGGATAACAATTTTATTAAAATAAAATTTAAAGGTTCAAAGCACAATCTATTTGGTATTGGAGTTAAGGTTAAGGCTTATGTTAATAATAATATTATTACTGAAGAAAACTATACAACTAAAGGATATTTATCTTCAGTAGAACCTAAAATACATATGGGTTTAGGAGCTGTAAAAAGAATAGATTCTTTACATATAATTTGGCCAAATGGTAGTTTTCAAACTTTAAAACAGGTTGTCGTTAATCAAGAAATTGAAGTTTCAAATGATGATGCTAGCAACAATTATTTTACCTTTTTTGCAAATAAAACAAGAGGATTATTAAAAAACACAGCACCATTGTTAAATTTTAAACATAAAGATCGAATATCATTAGAATTTAATAGAGATCCTTTAATTCCCTATGCAAGTACTAATTATGGACCTCATATTTCTGTTGCCGATATTAATAATGATCAATTAGATGATGTCTTTATTTGTGGAGGTAAATCGCAATCAAGTAAATTATTTATTCAAAATTTAAAAGGAGAGTTTATCATAGAACAAGAATTAGCTTTTAATGAAGATGCCATAAATGAGGATACATATAGTGTTTTTTTTAATGCAAATAATGATGATTTTATTGATCTTCTAGTAGTAAGTGGGGGAAATGAATTTAGAAAAGGCAAACCTTTACAGCCAAGGTTGTATATAAACAGAAATGGTAAATTTATTAAAGACATATTTCAGTTTAAAGATATTGAAGTTAACGCATCACGAGTTAAAGCAATTGACATAGATAATGATGGTGATTTAGATATCTCCATAACGTCAAACCTTGTTCCTTGGAAATTTGGAATAAGCCCAAAGCAATACATTTTTGAAAATGATGGGTTAGGTAATTTTATGGATGTTACGGAGGTATTTAGTTCAGAATTTCAAAATATTGGAAATGTACAAGATATAGTTTGGATTGATATTAATAACGATAATTTAAAAGATGCAATCGTTACAGGCTATTGGATGCCAATAACTATATTTATAAACGATGGCGAAAAGTTAATTTTACAAAAAGATAATAACCTTAAGAATTCAAATGGATGGTGGAACACTATCAATGTGGCAGATTTTGATAAAGATGGAGATTTGGACATTGTAGCTGGAAATTGGGGACTCAATACCCGATTAAAAGCATCGAGAGAAAACCCACTAACTCTATACAGTAATGATTTTGATGACAACGGAACCGTTGACCCTGTCATCACTTATTTTTATCAAAATCAGGAAACACCTTTTGTATCAAAAGATGAGTTGGTAAAACAGCTCCCTTTTTTAAATAAAAAATACTTATCGTATAATGATTTTGCCCATGCAAAGTTTAATGAGCTTTTACCAAAAGATAAGATTAACAGTGCCGATAAAAAAAAGGTTTTTGAATTGGCAAGTTGCTATTTCGAAAATATTGGAAATAATAAGTATAAAAAACATCAGTTGCCATTAATGGCACAGATTTCATCTGTAAATGATATTGCTATTGAAGATTTTAATAATGATGGTTATTTAGATATGCTTTTAGTAGGTAATAACTATGAAATTAGCACACAATTAGGTAGATTGGATGCATCTCATGGTGTTATTTTACTTAATAATAAAGAAGGTTTTTTTGAAGTGCATAAAAACCAAAATTTTGATATATCTGGTCCAGCAAGACATATTCAAAAAGTAAGAGTTAACCAGGAAATCAATTATATAGTTTCTATAAATAATAATTCACCAGTTTTTTTGATAGAAGACCAAGTAAACAAAAATGAATAAAAAAATATTAAACTTTCAAGGGATTTTTATTTCATTGATAAAATTTATCTGAAGTAATCAAGGGTTAGATATAACTTTTAATAAAAACAACAAAGAGAAATGAAAAAACATTCTAAATTGAATAGACTTATAATAGTGTTACTCTTAAATATAATGGTCTATTCTTGTGAATTAGACACCCAGAAGACCTCTAGTAATGATTACAAAGAAGAAAGTTTATTTACTTTACTTGATCCAGAATATACAGGGATTAATTTTATCAATGAAATAAAAAATCAAAAGAATTTTAACATATTTAAATATCGAAATTTTTATAATGGTGGAGGTGTTGCTATTGGAGACATAAATAATGATAATCTTCCAGATATTTACCTAACATCAAACATGGGTGAGAACAAGCTCTATTTAAATAAGGGGAATTTTAAATTTGAGGATATTACTATAATAGCTGGAGTAGCTGGAGACAAACCTTGGTCAACTGGAGTTGTTATGGTAGATATTAATCAAGATGGATTGTTAGATATTTATGTAAGTAATGCTGGAAATATGGAAGGGGATAACCATGATAACGAATTATATATAAACAATGGAGATTTAACTTTTTCAGAACAAGCAAAAATTTATAATCTTGCTGAAACAGGGTTTTCAACACATGCTACATTTTTTGATTATGACAAAGATGGAGACTTGGATGCCTATATTCTTAACAATAGTAATATTCCAATAAGTGGTTTAGGTTATGCTGCACAAAGAGATATAAGAGCAGAAGATTGGAAAAACGTACCTAAAATATTCAGAGGTGTTGGTGATATGTTGTTACGTAACGATAATGGTAGATTTACCAATGTAAGTGATGAAGCAGGAATATATGGAAGTTTAATAGGATTTGGGCTAGGTGTTATGATTAGTGATATTAATGGAGATTTGTATCCAGATATTTATGTTTCTAATGATTTTTACGAGCATGATTATCTCTATATTAATAATCAAGACGGAACTTTTACAGAAAGCATAAAAAAATGGACTTCACATTTATCACTTTCAGCAATGGGAATAGACATAGCCGATATTAATAATGATGGCTATGTTGATATTTTTATTACAGATATGTTACCAGAAGATGATCAACGTGTTAAATCTGTAATGGAGTTTGAAAATTATAATGTATCTAAATTGAAACAAAGCAAGGGTTTTCATAAGCAATACATTCAAAACACGCTTCAGTTAAATAATGGCAATAATACCTTTTCTGAAATAGCTAATTTTAGTGGAGTAGCTGCAACAGATTGGAGTTGGGCTAGTCTTATTTTTGATATGGATAATGATGGGTTTAAAGATATTTTTGTTACTAATGGAATCAATCATGATTTAACAGATATTGATTTCGTGGATTTCTTTGCTAATGAAATTATTCAAAAGATGGCATTGACTGGTCGAAAAGAAGCTATTGATTCCATAATTAATAAAATGCCAATTAAGCCTCAACCTAACTATGCATTCAAAAACAACGGTGATATTACCTTTAGTAATGCCAATAAAGAATGGGGATTTGAAATCCCAAGCATGTCTAATGGAGTGGCTTATGGTGACTTAGACAACGATGGCGATTTAGATTTGGTTATTAATAATGTAAATATGCAGACGTTTTTATATAAAAACAATACAGAAACTCTTACTAATAATAATTACTTAAAATTAAAACTTGAAGGAAATACAGTTAATAAGTTTGCTATTGGGAGTACTGTAAAACTTTATTACGATAATAATAATTTAGTTTATGAACTAATGCCATCTAGAGGATTTCAATCATCAATGGATTATGTCATGACTATTGGATTGGGCACTTCGGAAAACATCGATTCACTTCGTGTTATATGGCCAGACGATAAGACACAAAAATTTACAAATGTTCAAGTAAATCAAGTTTTAATATTAAAGCAGTCCGATGCTTCCGAAATTCAGTATCCTTTTACAAAAGAAAAACGCAAAACGCTTTTAACCGAGATGTCTAATGCTGAATTTGATGCACATGACGAAAACAATTATTCAGACTTTGACCATGAAGGGCTCATTTCAAAAATGCTGTCTCAAGAAGGCCCTGCCTTGGCAATTGGTGATATCAATAATGATGGGAATGAAGACGCCTATTTAGGAGGAAGTAAAGGTCAACCAGGGCGATTATATTTGCATAAAGGTAATGGAAAACTAAAAGTAAACACACAAGAAGCATTTGATTTAGATGCCGTTTACGAGGATACAGCAGCAGTATTTTTTGATGTAGATGGTGATGGAGATATTGACCTTTTGGTAGGTTCGGGAGGAAATCAAATTGGCGAAGAGAAAACCTATAAAACCAGATTATATTTAAATAATGGCAAAGGTTATTTTATTAAATCTGAAGACTATATACCAACAGCTAATAATAATATTGCAGTTATTAGCCCATATGATTTTGATAATGATGGTGATATAGATGTCTTTATTGGATCCAGAAGTGTTGTAAGTATCTATGGAGTGAGTCCAAACCATTTGTTTTTAGAAAATAATGGAGATGGTACTTTTAATAATGCAACAGAGCGATTAGCATACGAATTAAAAGATGCTGGAATGGTAACCGATGCCATTTGGGTAGATATTGATAATGATGGCATAAAAGATTTAGTAACTGTTTCTGAATGGGATACTCCAAAAATTTATAAAAATGATGGAATAAGACTAACTAAACTAGCATCTACACTAGATGATTATTATGGAATGTGGAATGTGGTAGAGGCTACAGATTTTGATAATGATGGTGATATGGATTTTATTTTTGGTAACCAAGGAAAGAATACACTTTATAAAGCCTCTTTAGAAAACCCTATGAAAATGTGGATAAATGATTTTGATAATAATGGAACTATTGAGCAAATAATCACACGAGATATAGATGGTAAAGATTATCCTATTCATATGAAAAAGGAAATTACCGCACAAATGACATTTCTTAAAAAACAAAATTTAAAGGCATCTGAATATTCAAAAAAAACTATAGATGAACTGTTTTCAGAAGAAATCTTTAAGAATTCAATTATGAAAAAAATTACCATTTCAGAATCTATAATTGCTATTAATGAAGGAAATGGAAAGTTTACTATTATAAAATTACCTAGCAGAGTGCAATTATCTTGTATATGCGGTATTACTTGTACTGATATTAATAATGATGGTTATATAGATTTAATTATGGGAGGAAATAATTTTGAGTTTAAACCTCAATTTTCTCGTCTTGATGCAAGTTATGGAGATGTTTTGCTAAATGATGGTAAACTAGGATTTACATGGCAAAACCATGACAAAAGCGGATTCTTTGTTAAGAATGAAGTAAAGCATATAAAACAATTTAAAGATGAAAACGGTAAAAAATTTATTTTTGTTGCAATAAATGATGAAAAACCAAAGATTTTCTCACTCAATGAATAACTATATTCCATTAATAATTATCGCATTTGTTTTACTAGTTGGCTGTGAACCGAAAGAGGGAGAACTGTTTAAAAACCCTTCATCCGAATCTACAGGTATTGATTTTGTCAATACAATTACTGAAACAGATGACCTTAATATTCTTGATTATTTATATTTCTATAATGGTGGAGGTGTTGCAATTGGCGACATTAATAATGATAATCTTCCCGATATTTTCTTTTCAGGAAATCAGGTAAAAAATAAATTATACTTAAATAAAGGAAATCTTCAATTTGAAGATATTACTGAAAAAGCAGGAGTTTTAGGTAACAGTACATGGAATACTGGATCTGTAATGGGTGATATAAACGGAGATGGTCTATTAGATATTTATGTTTGTGCAGTGGTTGGTATAAACGGATTTATAGGGTTCAATGAATTATATATCAATAATGGAGATAATACCTTTACAGAAAGTGCTGCTAAATATGGATTAGATTTTGAGTCTTATAGCTCTTCAGCAGTTTTTTTGGATTATGACCTTGATGGTGATTTAGATATATACATACTTAATCATGCAGTACATACACAAGAATCTTTTGGTCGAGCCGATTTACGCTATAAAAGAAATTACCAAACAGGAGATAAATTAATGCGTAATGATGGTGATGTATTTACAGATGTAAGTGAACAGGCAGGTATTTTTGGCGGTGTAAATGGGTATGGTCTTGGAGTAGCAGTAGCAGATTTTAATCAAGATGGATATCCAGACATTTATGTAGGTAATGATTTTCATGAAGATGATTACTATTACATCAACAATGGCGATGGTACTTTTACAGAGCGTTTAAAAGAATTTTTTGGGCATACCACTCGATTTTCAATGGGAAACGATGTTGTAGACATTAATCATGATGGTTGGCCAGATATAATATCTCTAGATATGCTTCCTGAAGATGAAAAAGTCTTAAAATCGTCTGAAGGAGATGATGATTTTCAAATTCAAAAATTACGCACTCAAAGCTATGGTTATCATTACCAGTTTACAAGAAATATGCTATATATTAATCAACAAAACGGTAATTATTTAGAGACTGCCTTATTAAGTGGTATTGCAGCAACTGATTGGAGTTGGAGTGCTCTTTTTGCCGATTACAATCAGGATGGTAAACAAGATTTATTTATTTCTAATGGAATTCCTAAACGTCCAAATGATTTAGATTTTATCAAATTCGTGTCAAATGAACAAATTCAGAAAAAGATAATCAATACTAAATTAGTAGATCAAAAAGCTTTAAATATGATGCCTTCAGGAAGAGTCCATAACTATATTTTTAAAGGTGCAAACGATTTGGTTTTTGAAGATCAATCGGGTAACTGGATTGTAAATGACACCTTAATATCGGGAGCAATGGCAATGGGTGATTTAGATAATGATGGAGATATAGATTTAGTAATAAACAATATCAATAGCAAGGCTACTTTATATATTAACAAGACTAATAATAATGCCAATTTCTTAAAAATAAAATTTAATTATCCTAATCCAAACAAATTTGGTATTGGCACCAAGGTGTTTACATACAAAAATGGCAAACTTCAATATAAAGAACTTTATACCGTAAGAGGTTTCCAGTCTTCTTCGGAGCCAATCATTCATTTTGGATATGGAAATATAGAAAAGATAGATTCAGTTAAAATTATATGGCCTAATAGAACGTTTCAAGTCTTAAACAATGTGGCTACAAACCAAACATTGTTTATTTCTCCACAAGACACAAAACCATTTAATTATAATTCGCTCCACCCAAAAACTAAAATTATTTTCAATAAAGTCGAGGGCAATTTAGGAATAGATTTTTTGCATGAAGAAGATAACTATATAGACTTTAACAGGCAAAAACTTATTCCATACCAGGTTTCAGATAGAGGTCCGGCAACTGCTATTGGAGATATTAATAATGATGGCAAGGATGACATTTTTTTTGGAGGGTCTAAGCGCAAACCATCAAAAGTATATATACAATTAGATTCGTTATATGTAGAAAAAAGTATTGCTAATATTTCAAACGACTCTATTAAAGAAGATGTTGTAGCTATTATTGCAGACTTTAATAATGACAATAAAAATGACCTGTTTATTGGTACTGGTGGTGCTGATTTCTACAATAAAATGAAACCCTTATTAGATACTTATTATATTCAAAAAAAATCAATACTTGAAGCTGTAAAACTTACTGAATATTTTGAAAATGCATCTGTAATAAAAGTAGCCGATTATGACAACGATGGAGATTTAGACCTTTTTGTAGGCAGCAACGTAGTGTCTAATGATTTTGGAAAAATTCCTAATTCTTATATTTTGCTTAATGATAAAGGGGATTTTACTTTAGTAGAAAACAAATCGTTACAAAATGCCGGAATGATTACTGATGCGGTTTGGGATGACTTCGATAATGATGGTTTAAAAGATTTAATTGTTGTAGGCGAATGGATGCAGCCTAAATTTTTCAAAAACAATAATGGAACACTAATTGAAATAGACCTTTTAAAACAAAAACTAAAGGGTTTATGGCAAAGTATTATTCCTTTCGATATTGATTATGATGGTGATATGGATTATCTTATAGGAAATTGGGGGAACAACACAAAATTCAAGGCTACAAGTAAGTATCCAATGAAAATGTATTATGCCGATTTTGATCAAAACGGAAATACAGAAACTATTATTACTATAGAAAAAAAGGGTAACTATTACCCTTTATTAGGATTAGATGAACTTGCTAGTCAGCTTGTAGGTCTTAAGAAAAAATTTAATACTTATAAAGAATTCGCGGGAAAACCTATTGCTAAAATCTTTGATAAAAAAGATCTTGAAAATGCAATGTTGTTAGAAGTTCATGAGCTTCGATCAGGATATTTAGAGAATAAGAACGGACAGTTTACATTCGTTCCTTTTCAAGCAGAATTACAAGTATCACCTATAACATGTTTTCTAAAGTATGATTTTGATAGAGACAACAAAGACGAAATTTTAATGGCAGGAAATTATTTTGGTGTAAAACCCTTTCATGGTAGGTTTGACTCATTTTCTGGTGCTGTGATAAAAAGTAAAAATGATATTGTTTTTGGTAATCAAATAGGATTAGATTTGGCTCAAAAATCTGTGAAACACCTTAATATAATAACCTTAAATAATAAAACCTATTTATTAGTTACAATAAATAATGATAAGGCTCAAGTTTATAAATTAAATGATTAATAATTAAATTATCAAGTTATTAAACCAATTAGGATTAAAAAAACATTTAAAATAGAAGTTAACAATTATTTTAAATATCAAAGAGTTCATTTTACAATTAATAAAAAAACAAACAAATGAAAACCCCCCTTGTATTATTAATAGCAATTACACTTTTGGTGTCTTGTAAGAAGAAAGAAGAATCGATAGTAATTACGGCTAACCATTTTCACGAATCAGTGGACAAAGTTGGAGAAGTAATGGTTCATGATATTTTTTCACCTCCTGTGGCAAGCAGGGTTTTTACCTACCCAAACATTGCAGCCTATGAAATTATTGCACAACAAAGTAACATATATGTACCTTTAGAAGGTCAAGTAACTGATTTAACTGCAATACCCAAAGCGGATGTCTCAAAACCCATTAATTATCAGCTAGCTGCATTAGTAGCACACATTGATCTAAGCAGACGATTGATTTTTTCTGAAAAAAAGATTGAAACCTACAGAGATAGTCTCTATCAAGTTTGGAAATCTAAAAATGCCTCCCAGTTCGAAGCATCTAAAAGTTATGGTTTAGAAGTAGCAAACCATATCGCTTTATGGATGGATAAAGACAATTATAACCAAACAAGAACCATGTCTAAGTTTACTTTAAATTCCGAAGATGAGAAAAGATGGGAGCCAACACCACCAGCTTATATGGATGGTCTTGAACCTCATTGGAACAAGATACGCCCCTTTGTTTTAGATTCTGCAACGCAATTTAAACCCATTCCTCCTCCAAAATTTTCTATGGAAAAAGATTCTGATTTTTATAAAGAATTAAAAGAAGTTTATGATATGAGTATAGAAATTACTGCAAAGGGAGACAATTCAGAAGAAATTGCTATTGCTCAATTTTGGGACTGTAATCCATATGTAACTGTGACACGAGGTCATTTAATGTTTGCAATAAAAAAAATAACACCAGGTGCACATTGGATTGGGATATGTAAAATAGCAGCAAAAACAACCAATGCTGATTTTGATAAAACGGTTTATGCCTACACAAAAACATCTATTGCAATTGCCGATGCTTTTATAAGTTGTTGGGATGAAAAATACAGAAGTAATTTAGTAAGACCTGAAACACTTATAAATAAATACTTTAACGACGAATGGCAACCTATCTTGCAAACACCTCCATTTCCTGAATATACTAGTGGTCACTCTGTAGCTTCTGGAGCTGCTGCCGTTGCATTAACCTATATATTTGGTGATAATTTCTATTTTGATGATGATACAGAGTTGCCTTTTGGTTTGCCAATAAGAAGTTTTGATTCATTTAATCAAGCAGCAGATGAAGCAGCAATAAGTAGAATGTATGGAGGTATCCATTATCGTGCAGCTATTGAAATTGGAATAAAACAAGGAAGAGACCTTGGTAAGTTTGTAGTAAATAATCTTGAGATGATATCAAAAAAGAATTGATGCACAGAATAAACGCGGAAAATTAAAAAATGCGTACAAAGTTTGTTAAATATATTATATTCTTTTTTGTAGTCGGCGGAGGTATCTGGTATTTCATTATAAAAGATTACAACTACAAAATTACTTTTTCGACCTCACAACAACCAGGGATTGTATATAATCATATCATTAAATGGAGCAATGGTGAACGCATTAATAATAAAGTAGCTACTATTATTAAGCAATCTCCATTTTCTAAAATCGAACAAGAGTTAACTGTTGGCGATTCTATCTTTAAAATTAATTGGACTCTGGAAAAGAAAAACGATTCAACAACTTTGGTAACAGCAAAAATTAAAGATATGCAACACCATTTTATACAAAATTTACAAGTTCCATTTTACAACAATGCATTTGTAAAAAGTTGTCTATCTATAGTTAAAGAGTTTGGAGAAAGCTTAATCCAAAACGCTAAAAGCTACAAGATTTCTCAAATTACTAAAGATACAATTCCTTCAAAATATTGTGCATATATATCTTTAGAATCTAAATTGCAGGACAAAGCAAATACTATGGTTAAGAATATTCATTTAGTGATAAATTATATTAAAGATAACAATATCGAATTAACAGGGAATCCGTTTTTGGAAATCACTAAATGGGATATTGCTGAAGATGTTATTAAATTTAACTTTTGTTTCCCTATTGAAGAAAGAAATCAGTACCCAGCTACCAATGTTGTAAAATTTAAGAAAACAAAAGATAAACTTGCTCTAAAGGCAATTTTTAATGGAAATTATAAAATATCAGATAAAGCGTGGTATGCTATAATTGATTATGCACAAACAAACAAAATTAATATAGAAAAATTACCTGTAGAAGTGTTTTTAAACGATCCACATAATGGAGGAAATGCTTTAGATTGGGAGGCTAAAATTTATATGCCAATAAAAGATTATTAAAACACTCAAGTACTAAACGAAATCACAAAAAAGAGATTAAGCAGCAGCCGCTGTTGCTTTAACTGATGTTTTGGAGATAACTTCGCTTTTGAGGATGATACAGAATTGATTTACGGTTTACCTATAAGAGGTTTTTCTTCTTTTAATTAGGCAGTGAAGCAGCTATAAGTAGAATGTATGGAGGTATCCATTATCGTGCAGCTGTTGAAATTGGAGTTAAACAAGGAAGAGACTTAGGTAAGTTTGTAATAGGCAATCTTGAGATGACATCAAAAAACAAGCAATAATATATAAAAAATATAATTTATGAATACACAAGCAACATCGATATTGGCAGGTCGTTCGTTATTGTTTTGGCGAATTGCTCAAACATTAGTTGGATTAATAGGATTAAGTATTTTCTTCTCATTAATTTTCTTTCCGGAAATAGGAATACACGCATTTTGGAATGTTTTAATTCCTATAGCTCCGGCATTATTTGTAGTAGCTGTTGGGTTATGGAGAAATATTTGTCCGTTAGCTTCTACTTCACTTATTTCTCGTCATTTAGGTTTTGCGAGAAATAAAAAACTAAAAATAAAACAACAAGGAAGATTGCAATTAATTTCGGTTATTCTATTATTATTGATTATACCCTTAAGACATACAATTTTTAATACAAATGGACCAGCAACGGCTATAATAATTGGCATATTGGCTTTAATTGCTTTTTATATAAGTTTTAGATATGATTGGAAAAGCGCCTGGTGTTCTGGTTTGTGCCCAATACATCCTGTAGAAAAATTGTATGGCAGAA
>CAYRVY010000004.1:19681-23325 GCA_964427695.1 uncultured Flavobacteriaceae bacterium | reverse complement strand
CATTCTACTTATATCATTGCCAGAATTATAACCCATGGTTAACTGATTATATTGGTCTGTCATTTTGCTCCACATCATAATACCTTTGCCTTCTCCAATTCTATAATTTGCCCATTGCTGTTCTTCAGTATCTCCTCCTAAATGTTCAAAAATTACATAATGTGTTTCATCTAAACCCCAAGAGTAATCGGCATAAGCTTTTAGTATATCCACACGATCTTGTTGATAAGTATTAGTACATCCTTCATCTCCAGATGTGCAATTTTGTGTAAACCCTTTCGTAAGATCCCATCTAAAACCATCAATTTTAAATTCTTCAATCCAATGCTTAATAACTCTCTTAACATAGTTTTGTGTCCTTGGTCGCTGATGATTAAAGTCTGAACCAACACTATAACTATGTGTTGCAACCTGATTCATATAAGGGTTTTCACTACTTGGTTCTCCCCAACCATTATTATCAGGATCGTCCATCCACATTCTGTTCATAGGGTTTCTGCCAAAAGCATGGTTTAAAGCTAAATCAAGAATAACAGCAATGCCATTTTGATGACACAAATCAACAAATTCTCTAAATTTATCTTTGGTGCCATAAAATTTATCTAATGCCATGTGGAATGATGTATTATAACCCCAACTTTCGTTGCCTTCAAATTCCATAACAGGCATTAACTGTATAGCGTTAATATTCAAGTTTTTAAAGTAATCTATTTTATCGATTAAATCTTGATAATTTCTATCAGCATCAAAATCACGTACTAATACTTCGTAAATAATTAAATCTTCTTTTTTAGGTTTAGTAAAATTAGTCACTACCCAAGAATAGGGAGTTTGTCCTGTTTTTAAAACGGTTACTTCTCGTTCTTGTCCAGCTGGATACGCAGGAATATTAGGATAAGTTAAAGCGGGAATCCATGGGTCATCAAAAGGAGACAGAACCAAAGTTGAATATGGATCTGCTGTTTTAACTAAAGCAGGAGAATTTACTAAAGGAGTTTTATCAACTACCCAATACTGAAAGGTTTCTATTTGCTGTGGAGTTAACCCTGTTAGTTCCAGCCAAAATTTTCCAGAAAAATCTTTTTTCATTGCATAGGCAGCATCTGGTTGCCAGTTGTTAAAGCTACCAGCAACATAAACAAAACTTTTAAGTGTTGCATCAAGTACAAGCGTAGCTTTGGTCGTGTCATCACTGTCGTAGTTTATACCATCGACTAAACCCGCAGCCATACCTGCAAATAATGTCTTAGGATCCACAACTGCACTAAATTTTTTAGTAATAGTTGTTGTGTTTAGTGTTATTTCTAATTCATAATTTTGATTTGATGTAATATTAGTATGTGTATATGAATAAGAAGCTATATTAGATTGTGAATTTATAATGTTGCTATTAGCTTTTAAAACGTAATTAGCATTTCCGCCAGTATTTGTTGCAGTAATGTTTAAATTATCTCCTGAGTTTAATATACTAGCTGAATTAACTACAGGAGCTGTAAGAGTTACCTGAAAAGTACCTACATCAAAAAAGAAATCGTTACATCCATTATCTTTAAATTCTTGTGAGCCATCTTCGTTTCTAAATACAATTCCCATTTTAATTGCATTAGCTGCTTCTGTGGGAGTAAGACCATAATATGTTTCAGGTGTTAATGTAATACTCCAAGTGCCATCACCATTGTTAGTCATTTCTCCTACTCCATCATCTTGTCCCCAATTACCTATAACATGCGTCCAAGGATTAGAATCAGGACCAACACCCGAATGCATATAAACTTTGGTAGGGTTACTAAAACCATTACAGTCTGTTGCAACGCTATTGGCATCTACGGTAATGGTAATTGATTGGTTAACTTCAAATGGATTAGGATTAATAGTTACTTGACCATTAGCAATGTAAACTGTAAAAAAAGTAAATAAGAGTAATATTTTTTTCATAGTGATAAGGAGATTATATAATTAAAAAGGCTGCCTTATTAAAAGACAGCCTTTTTATAAAAAATATTATTTAATTAAGAATAACAGAATAAGTGTAAGCTCTAGGTGTGCTAAAATCTAAAACTACAGTATAATTTCCATTTGTGGCAATAGTTATATTATCACCATCATTTTCTAAAGATCCATCTGCTCCTGTATCACCATAATTCCAAGCCCAATCATCATTAGCTCTAAACTTAATTAATCCAGCAACTAAATCTAAAGTAATTCTCCAAGTTCCAGTAACTGGATCGTAAGTCATGTCTTGATCACTATTCCATGCATCTGGTGTGGCATCGCCAATTAAACCCCATTGATACAAGGTTTCAGAATACGTTAAGGCATTTGTATCAACGTGTATAAAATAATGTCCAGGAGCAGCAACAATATCACTTTCTCCATCAACTGCTAATATTCCTGTATTAGTACCATCGTCTCCCCAATCTATATTTCCCCAAGCAAAGTTTCCGTTGTTGTCTGGACCTACAAATTTATGTCCTCCGTCTAGCCAAACATAACCTTCATAGTCTGTTGTAGATGTTGAAGACGCTTCAAGTTGTGGCGCAGATCCAGGATCCCAACCTTGATGATTTCCTGGCACAGCAATTCTTGAACTTTGTACTATTTCAAGAAGTGTAAATGTTAATGTATTAAAATCTACTGTTATTAAATATGTGCCAGCAGGATAGCCGCTAACGTTTTGCTCGCCATCTTGAATAATACTTCCAGGGTTGTTAGGATCTTCACCCCAATCACCATCCCAACCTGTATTGGTTGGTAAAAATTTAAATTGGTCACCATCAGCTAAATCTACAGTAATTGTAAAAACACCTTCACTAATTAAATTAAATGGCAACGATGTGGTTGGATCCCATCCAGTTAAAGAGCCTACTAAAAATAAATTCTCAGGAATAACAACTTCATCGATAGTAAAAGTATTTGTATTTAAATCTACCACAATATCATAATTTCCGGCTGTATAACCAGAAAGGTTAACACCTCCAAATTTTGTAAGTTCACTTGAACCAGCCTCTACTAATTGCCAAACTACGTCATCACTTGCATTACTAGGTATATAATTAAACTCATTACCATCCAATAAATCAACATTAATTGTAAATATGTTAAATTCTGAAGAATTCATTGCTAACCCTTGTGCAGGATCCCAATTTGTAAATGTACCATTAACAAACAATTCTGTAACTTCAATAACAAATGGTGTAACAGATAGAGAAACTATATTTGATATTTCTCCATTTGATGCAACGACTCTTATATCTAAACTAGATGATACTGCTTGAGGTATTCTAACAGTATTCACAAGAAAAGTATTTAACTCTTCTACAGATAAGGTAAAATTATCTGAATCGGATGTTCCTGCTGAAAAACTTTCAGCAAAATCTGTTGCGGAAATAGCAAACTCAACTGTGTAAGTAACAACTTCGTTTTTTGTGTCATCCCAAGTTACAGTTAATGCCTGGTTGTTCGGATTTGCTCTGTTCAATATAATATTTGATCCAGTATTAGGAACTTCAATCAAAAAACTGGCTTCAGGATGTTCTAATACGAACTTATCATCATCATAACAAGAAAAAGCGACTATAACAACTAAAAGGCTTATAATAATTTTATATAAATTTTTCATAGCGTTAATTTAAAATTAGTGTATA
>CAYRVY010000004.1:0-19581 GCA_964427695.1 uncultured Flavobacteriaceae bacterium | reverse complement strand
GCTTATAATAATTTTATATAAATTTTTCATAGCGTTAATTTAAAATTAGTGTATAAGTATATTCTCTCGGTGTACTTAAGTCTAGCACAACTGTATAGTTCCCACTAGTTGGTACGGGAATATTGTCATCATCATTTCCTAAAAATCCATCAGGATCTCTTCCGTCATCTGCTTTACCATCACCATAATTCCATGCCCAATCATCATTGGCTCTAAATTTAATTTCTTCAGCACTCAAATCAAGTGTTATAGACCATGTTTTAGAAACTGGATCATAAGTCATGTCTTGGTCGCTATCCCAATTGTCGGGAGTTGCAGATCCAATAAGTCCCCAATTATATAAGGTTTCAGAATATGTTAGTGCACCAGTATCTGCTTGAATAAAATAGTGTCCAGGAGTAGAAGCGATTATATCAACCTCTCCATCTTCTACAAGGATGCCTGTAAACGTACCATCGTCCCCCCAATCTATATTTCCCCATTCAAAAGCACCACTGCTATCTGGACCAACAAATTTATGTCCACCATCTAACCATACGTAACCTTCATAATTAGTATCGCCAAATTCTAACGAAGCTAATAAAGAAGCTGTTGGAGGATCCCATCCTTGATGGTTTCCTGGCACTGCTAATGTTGGTAATTCTGTTGTAAACGGAGTTACAAAAACGGTAATTGGGTCAGAATATTGAGGTAAGGCATTTTGTGATCCTATATCAGATTTAATTCTAATATCTAAACTGTCTTCTGAAAATGGCACGAAACCAACGGCTGAAACAGCAGCATTAAATTCAGAAATAGTCATTACAAGAAATGTGTTTGTTGTAACATTTGCAATAACTGGTTGAGCAAAATTTGTTCCTGTGCTAGCAAATTCAACAGTATAACTTATTACAACTGGTGTTTGGTAATTTGCTTCTTCCCAACTAATAGTAATTGCAGGGTTTGTAGATGTTTCTTCTATATTTAGTACAAAAACATCATTATTTAAAGGTGTTTTAATTACTGTGCTAATACTATTGTCAAGACTTAATTCTGTTTTGTCTATATCATCTTCACAAGACCAAATAAATAAGGTAAAGCAACTAATATAGATTAATTTATATATATGTTTCATTTTCATGTGTTTATATTTATTGTTTTTTATTGGTCATCCCGATAACTCCCGATAGTTATCGGGACGGGACTGTTCGCTATTAATCATTTTCTTGGGTAATAAACTTTTTAGCATGCTCGTTTCATAATATTTTATTAATTAATATCCTTCGTTTTGGGTTAGATTAGGATTGGTAGTCAATTGGTTTACTGGAATAGGAAAAACATTTCTAAACAAACCAACTGATGTGCCATTAACAACATTACCTTTAAAAGGCCATAAATAGCTGCTTGTAGTAAAGTAATTATAACGGACTAAATCGGTACGTCTTTGTCCTTCCCAATATAATTCTCTTGAACGTTCGTCTAAAACAAAATCTAAAGTTAAATCACTGCTACTAATATTTCCAGAGGTGTTACCATAAGCACGTAGTCTTAATTCGTTTATTCTAGAAACAGCCAAATTTATATCGCCTCCACCACCTCTTAAGACAGCTTCTGCATAGTTTAAATATATTTCAGCGAGACGTATTAATGCTAAATCGGTATCAACAAGATTTCCTGTGGTATCACTTCCTGCGTTTCCATTAGAATCTAAATTTTTAAATTTTCTAACAGCATAACCATCTTCAAAAACAGTAATAGTTTCTATTTCTAAATTTTGACCATCAGTATGAAACATCGCTCTTCTATCGTTAATTAGATCAAATTTGTTTACAAGAGCTTTTGTAGTGCGTAATCCAAACCAGCCACCATTAACTCCAAAATCTGTTGGATCCATATTACCGCCAATAGCGGCATGTACTAAGAATGTTGTTCCTCCCCAAGTTTGAGACTGAAGACCATCGAAGTTTAAGGCAAATATAAACTCGTTTTGTGCACCATTGGTATCATTATCGGCTAAAAATAATTCGTCATAAGCAGTACCGTTACCGTTAGCATCGTTCATGTTTATGGTATAGGAAGAATTCATAACATTGCTGGAAAATGTTACACATTCACTATATTTAGGTGTTCCTATCCAAACTTCGGCATTAAGGTATAACCGAGACAATAATGCCCAGGCTGCAACTTGGTCAACTCGACCATACTCGTTTGCACCACTTGCCATTAATTGATCTTGAATTTCTAATAATTCTGATTCTATAAATGAGAATATGTCTGCTCTGTTACTTTGTAGAGGTAGCTCTGTTGAAACAACTGTTACTAATGGTACATTTGCATATAAATCCATCAAATTATAATAGGCGTAAGCTCTTAAAAATCGAGCTTCAGCGATAAATATTTGTACTTCGGCATCGGTTAAAACTTCGGCATTAGTTATAAACGAGTTTGTAAAACTCACTGCTTGTGCTAAACGCGAATACATAGCTTCAACAAAATCGTTACTGCTTGACCAGGACATAGCATGTAAATTTGGCAAACCTGGATCTGCCCAAGCTACTACAGCATTGTCTGTAGTTAGTTCGTTAAGGTTAAATAACATTCTCGAAAATTGTGAGAATCCTTCATCAATATCAGCAATGTCAGGCTGTCCAGAAGGACCTTGTTGTCCGGTAAGGGCTAAAGAACTATATAATTTTGCTAAAGCTCCTTTAGCCTCTGTTGCATTTGCAAACACATCTTCTTGTGTAAAACTATCGGGATCAATTGGTAATTGATTTAAATCGTCATGACACGAGGTCGTAAACAATGTGATAGCTATAATAAAAATGATATTTTTCATTTTATTTTTCATTTTTCTAATTTTTTATTAAAAATCTATATTAACACCAAAAACAAAAGTTCTTGGTCTAGGATAAAAATTATTGTCAATTCCAGTAGTATTATTTCCTATGTCAATAACTTCTGGATCTAATCCATCATAATCAGTAACAATAATTACATTTTGTACAGAGCCGTAAAATCGTAAATCAACACCTTCAAATGTACCTTTTGGTAAACGATACCCTAATGTAATATTGTCAACTTTAAAAAAAGAAGCTTCTTTAATATTATAATCACTTAATAAGCTCAACTCTGTAATTTCTACAAAACCAGTATTAAAAAAATCGGAATGTAGGTTTGTTAATATACTATTTTGAGTTGCTCTAGTTAAATATGCATTACTTGAAGCAACATTGTCATACACATAATTACCAATATTAGCTCTTGTCGTTACCGAAAAATCCCAATTTTTAAAAGATAAATTAGTGTTTAATCCCATAATAACATCAGCATAAGGATCTTTGTAAATATATCTGTCATCACTATTTATAACATTATCTCCATTTCTATCCACAAAAGCACCTTCTATTGGTCTGCCATCAGTATCATATATTTGTTTGTAAACTAAAAAACTAAATGGTGCTTCGCCTTCCTGATGCGTTTGTATGTTGTTTCCAACACCGCCAGAAATACCTCCTACAGCTTGTTCAAAAGGAAGTCTTGTGATTTCGTTATCGTTAAATGCAATGTTATAACTGACACTCCACTCAATATCTTCAGTTTGTACAGGAATAATATTTACGGCAAATTCAATACCTCTGTTTTCCATATCGCCAATATTTTTATCTACTTTACTTCCAAAGTTAGAAAAAGGATCGATATTAGCAAAAGCTATTAAATCTCTAGTGTCTTTTTGATACACGTTTACAGATCCAGAAATTCTGCTATCGAACAGGCTATAATCTAAACCTATGTTAATAGTTTCACCTACTTCCCAACGTAAATCTTCATTGATTGGTTCTGGCCTAAAGGTTTGAAGAAAGGCTGATCCAAATTGATAATTGGCAGTGCTTTGGCTACCAGTATATCTCGTTAAGAAATTATAATCTCCTAATCCGTTAACATTACCTATCTCACCGTATCCAACACGTAATTTTAATAGATTAAAAACCGAGTTTTCCATAAAATCTTCTTTATTGATGTTCCATGCTATAGCAATAGATGGAAAATAACCCCATTGATTATCTGGATTTAGTTTAGACGATGCGTCTGCTCTTAAAGTGGCAGTTAACAAATATTTGCCATCGAAGTCATAATTTAATCTGCCAAAATAAGATAACAACACACTTCTAGATTTATCGATAAATTCAAAATCTTGACCTTGCTCTTCAGCTTCACTATTAAAATTAAAGCCATCAAATTCAAAAGATTGTTAAGAATATCCTGCAACTGCTGTGATGTTATGCACATCATTAATCAATTTCTTGTAAGTGAAATAGGCATCAAATAATTGATTGGTAGTTTCTTGATCAAATGTTGTTCTACTACCATTAAAAGTCGGATCAGAAGTAGGAATAAATTCAGAAACAATCGTTCTTCCTCCACTATTAGATTTGTCTATCCCTACATTAATAGTTGCTGTTATATCTGGAAAGAAATGTAATTTATAATCAAATTTTATATTGCCAACAAAACGTCTTACTTCTGCTGTATCATCAACTAAATCAATTAAAGCGCGAGGATTTGTTGGTGCTAAATTAAATTGATTACCTGTACTTGGGTCTATCCAAGCAAAATACCCGGCGTATTGGGAGTTGACATCAAAAACCGATTGTGTTGGGTCAAATTGTACTGCATTACCAATAGCACCTCTGTTTGCAAATGTATTTTCGGTGTACATGCCACGAGCATTCAATTCTATTTTTAAATGATCGTCTAATAGAGTAGGTGTTAAATTTAAGGATGCTGTGGTCCTTTTAAAATTATCCCGATCTAAATTTCCACTTCTGTCTGAATATCCTATGGATGCTCGCAGAGGCACTCCCCAAGCACTTCCTAAAGCATTAAAGAAATTATCTGTTCCTACTGCATCAACATAAATTTGGTCTTGCCAGTCTGTATTAGCATTACCTAATCTTGCAATAGCAGCAGTATCACCAGTTGAATTAACGAGGTTTCTAAATCGACCAGCAGATAAAAGGTCTATTTTATCAATTTGGTTGTCAAAAATTATAGATGAATTTAGGCTGAATTTAAACTCTCTGTCTTTTCCTTTTTTAGTAGAAATTATGATGACTCCATTTGCTGCTCGAGACCCATAAATTGCAGTAGCAGAGGCATCTTTCAACACGACAATACTTTCAATGTCGTTTGGGTTAATTAAGTTGAGAGGATTTCTTGCACCACCAATTCCACCGCCATCAAGAGGTAAGCCATCAAGAACAATTAAAGGAGAGCTAGATAAGGATAATGAACCAAGTCCTCTAATAATAATATTTTGACCTTCGCCAGGTGCTCCACCACCAGAAGTTACAGATACACCTGCAATTTTACCAGCGATAAGCTGTTGAGCAGATACGATAGGACCTTTATTAAAATCTTTAGAAGTTACTAAATCTACAGCTCCTGTTAAATCTTCTTTTTTTACTCCACCATAACCAATGAGTACAATTTCATCTAACTGTGCTGCATCTTCTACAAGAATTATATTAATAGACGTTTGACCATTGTAAGTTATTTCTTGAGTGACAAATCCTATATAAGAAAAAACTATAATGTCTCCGTTATTTGCTGTAATTTGGTAATTACCATCAAAACCTGTTGAAGTTCCTTGAGTTGTACCTTTAATTAGTACATTTACTCCGGGAAGAGGTTGAGATGATGACTGCTCTGTTACTGTTCCTGTTATTATAGACTGTCCAAAAATAAATACAGGCATAATAAACAGTAAAAACAGTAAACTATTTAAAGTTGTTTTCATACAATACAATTAAAATTAGTTTAATTAAAGTTTGTTATATTTTCACTTCTCGTGATAAAGCTATGTAAATTTTGTGTAAGGAATAAGATGTATGATAAGTAATTATTTACGAAAACGTTTTCGTGTTGAAAACTTTTTTAAATTTGCAGTATTGTAACTACCAACTAATAATATTTAGGCAATAAATAATTAGGTAGTGATGTATTTAATTTAAGAATTCTATGAAACGAAAAGTAACACTAAAACAAATTGCAAGAGAGTTAGATGTTTCAATCTCTACGGTTTCTAAAGCATTACGAAATAGTAAAGAAATTAGTGAAGATACAAGAGATAAAGTTCAGGCATTCGCAAAATTATATAATTACAGACCCAATAATATTGCACTTAGTTTAAAGAATAGAAAAACTAAAACTATTGGTGTTATTATTCCTGAAATTGTTCATCATTTTTTTTCTAAAGTGATTAGAGGTATCGAACTTGTAGCCAATAGTAGAGGGTATAATGTTATTATTGGTTTGTCTAATGAATCATTTACCAAAGAAGTAATTAATATGGAAATGCTTGCCAATGGTAGTATAGATGGTTTTATTCTTTCTATCTCTAAAGAAACCTTATTACATCAAGACTATTATCACTTTAATGAAATTATAGATCAAGGAATGCCGATTGTAATGTTCGATCGTGTTGTAAAAGAAATAAATTGTGACAAGGTTATTGTTGATGACCTAAAAGGATCTAAAAAAGCTGTTGAGAAATTAATCTCTAATGGTTGTAAAAGCATAGCTATAATTACAACAAGAGATTATGTTAGTGTAGGGAGATTAAGAACACAAGGTTATTTGGAAGCACTTCAAGAGCATAATATGCAACATAATACGAGTTTAATTTTAAAGATTGATGTTGAGCTTGATTCAGAAGATGATTTAGAGGGTTTAGAAAATGAGATTAATCAATTTTTTAAAAAGAATAAAAATATTGATGGAATTTTTGCGGTAAACGAGTTGTATGCAATTACAGCAATGAAAGTTGCTAGAAAGTTTAGCAAGAATATTCCAGAAGATATTCAGGTTATTGGTTTTACTGATGGAGTTCTATCTAAGCATGCTACACCAAGTTTAACAACAGTAAGCCAACATGCCCAAAAAATAGGCGAAAAAGCTACAAATTTATTAATTGACAGATTAGAGTTAGAG
The DNA here is from genome assembly GCA_964427695.1 of uncultured Flavobacteriaceae bacterium. GTDB lineage: Bacteria > Bacteroidota > Bacteroidia > Flavobacteriales > Flavobacteriaceae > PRS1. The sequence continues at coordinate 12,609 of CAYRVY010000004.1, read as the reverse complement.
CTTGATATAGAAAATGAAGAGGGAGAAGAAAACTACCAAACTGTGGTTATTGAAACCAAACTTATCGAAAGAGATTCTACCAAATAAAAATTATTTTTTTGAATATTTAAAAACTTTTATATCTTTATCGGCAAATCAAAACTTATATTTTCACTTCTCACATAGGTTTTGATAAGTCTTTTCGCTTATCAAATAGTATAAATTAAAACATACTATTATGCAAAAGCGTACATTAGGTTTTTGGGAAATTTGGAACATGAGTTTCGGTTTTCTGGGAATACAATTTGGATTTGCTTTACAAGGCGCATTCATGTCGAGAATATTTCAAACTCTTGGAGCTGAAAAAGAGGTTATTCCTTTATTATGGATTGCTGCACCTTTAACAGGTTTACTTGTACAACCAATAATTGGTTATATGAGCGATCGAACCTGGAGTCCTAAATGGGGAAGGCGAAGGCCTTATTTTTTAATAGGTGCAGTTTTAAGCTCTATAGCTCTATTTATTATGCCTCATTCACCAGCACTTTGGATAGCTGCGGGACTTTTATGGGTTTTAGATGCTTCAATTAACATTTCTATGGAACCTTTTAGAGCATTGGTAGCAGATAAGCTACCAAATTCTCAACGCTCTTATGGGTTTGTTGTACAAACCTTAATTATAGGCATTGGTACTTGGATTGCAAGTAATTTACCTTGGATGATTTCTCAACTTGGTGTAAGCAATACTGCAGATTCAGGAATTGTGCCAATGTCAGTAAAAGTTGCTTTTGCAATTGGTGCATTTGTGTTTTTGCTATCTATATTATATACTGTTTTTACCACAACAGAATATCCTCCAGAAGATATGGAAGAATTTGAAAGAGAAAAAGCAGAAAAGAATAATTTTGTTAAAGATATTTTAAGTAATATTAGTAGTATGCCATTAACCATGAAAAAGTTAGGAGTCATTCAATTTTTTTCATGGTTTGCATTTTTTACAATGTGGAGTTTAGCAAATCCTGCCTTAACAGAGCATGTGTTTAAAACACCAATACCAATTGGGTCTGCTTATGATATGTCAAACCCAGGAGATGTCGAAACTTTTAATATAGCAAACACAGCATTTCAAGAATCTTCAAATTTAGTAGGTTCAGCAATGGGAGTTTATGGTTTATCATCTATGGCATTTGCTCTTATTTTAGTTTTTTATACTTCCAAAAGAAGGATAAACCGAAAATTAGTACACTTGGGATCATTAATCTTAGGAGGTTTAGGATTCCTGTTTATGAATTACACCACTCCCGAAAATTTGAAGTATTGTTTTATACTTATCGGTTTTGCTTGGGGAAGTATTCTCTCGATGCCTTATGCCATGTTGTCCAGTTCGGTAGATCCTAAAAAAATGGGCGTTATTATGGGAATTTTTAATATGTTTATTGTAATCCCACAAATTATTGCTGCTCTTGGAGGTATTAATTTTGTTTCAGGATTATTAGGAGAAGAAGCCATAAACGCTATGACAGTTGCAGGAATAAGTTTAATAATTGCAGGTTTGTGCAATTTATTAATTACCAATAAAAATGCAATTACTTACCAGAAAGAAGAAATTTAATAATGAATAAAAAAGCATTTATATTTGACCTCGATGGCGTTATTGTAGATACAGCAAAATATCATTACCTCACTTGGAAAAAATTAGCCAATAATATAGGCATAGATTTTTCTGAAGCACAAAACGAACATCTAAAAGGTATTAGCAGGAAACACTCTTTAGAAAAGATTCTCGAATGGGGAAATAAAACACTTACCGAAGATAAGTTTATGGAACTGATGGCTAGGAAAAATAACGATTATCTTAATTATATAGACAAAATGGATGAAAGTGAAATTCTTCCAAATGTCGCAGTAATATTAGAATATTTATCACAGCAAAATCAACCAATAGCTTTAGGCTCTGCAAGTAAAAATGCAAGAGCAATACTAAAACGAGTAAAATTGATTGAGCAATTTGATGCTATTATAGATGGTAATGATGTTACCAAAGCAAAACCAAACCCAGAAGTGTTTTTAAATGCAGCAAGTGCATTACAAATAAAAGCTAAAGACTGTGTTGTTTTTGAAGATTCGGTTGCAGGAATTAAAGCTGCAAATAATGCAAACATGATTAGTATTGGTATTGGCAAAAAATCAATTTTAAATGAAGCTGATTTTGTGTTTAAAGATTTTACTGAAATATCAATCCATTTTATAGATGAATTAATAAATAGATGATTTTGTCATCCTGAAGGCGTCACATTGAGCGCAGTCGAAATGCAACCAAAGGATCTCATCATATTAAGAAAACATTAAAAAGATTTCCGTTTTCACGGAAAATGAATATGAACAACAATTATATACAACCAAACAATTGGTCAATTATAGAAGAAGGCTTTGATGTAAGTCGTATAAAATCTTCCGAAAGTTTATTCAGTTTAGGAAATGGAGCAATGGGGCAACGTGCCAATTTTGAAGAGCACTATTCTGGCCCAAGCTTTCAAGGGAGTTATATTGCTGGAGTTTATTATCCTGATAAAACCAAAGTAGGTTGGTGGAAAAATGGCTATCCTAAATATTTTGCAAAAGTACTTAACGCACCTAATTGGATAGGCATTAATGTTTTTGTGAACAACGAGCAATTAGATTTATTTAAGTGCAAAGCGATACAAAATTTTAAAAGAGAGCTTAACATGAAAGAAGGCTGGTATAAAAGAACCTTTGAAGCCACATTACAAAACAATATTACAGTAAAAGTAGAATCACTACGTTTTTTAAGTTTAGATTTAGACGAAGTTGGTGCAATTAAGTATTCTGTCACACCATTAAATTCTAATGCAGAGATTAAATTTCATCCATATTTAGATAGTGGCATTACAAACGAAGATACTAATTGGGATGATAAATTTTGGGACACCTTAAGTGTTTCACACCAAAATGAACAAGCTTTTATAGTGTCTCGCACAATGAAAACAAATTTTTATGTATGCACGGCAATGCACATACATTTATCATTGAATGGAAAAGAAATACAACAAAAAAAGCACATAAATAATGACATTAACCGTATAGAATTTAAATACAAAAACAAAATAAAAAAAGGAGACACTTTAACGCTTACAAAATTTGGAGGATATACAGTTTCACTTAATCATAAAAAAGAGGACTTAATAGGTGTTTCTAAAGCTGTTCTAAATAAAGCAACTGAAATAGGTTTTAAAAGCCTTTTGAAACAACAAAAACAATCCTGGTCAAATATTTGGAATATTGCAGATATTACAATTTTTGGCGATGTAAAAGCTCAACAAGGTATTAGGTTTAGTATTTTTCAGCTTAATCAAACATATCTTGGCAAAGACCCAAGATTAAACATTGGACCAAAAGGGTTTACAGGCGAAAAATATGGAGGAAGCACGTATTGGGACACCGAAGCCTATTGCATTCCGTTTTATATGGCGACAAAAAACGAAAAAGTTGCCAGGAATCTATTAGAGTATCGTTACAATCATTTAGAAAAAGCCATCGAGAATGCTGAAAAGCTAGGGTTTAACAAAGGAGCAGCCTTGTATCCTATGGTTACTATGAATGGTGAAGAATGCCATAATGAATGGGAAATCACTTTCGAAGAAATTCATAGAAATGGAGCCATAGCATTTGCAATTTATAACTACTCACGTTTTACTGAAGATTATAGTTATATTAGAGAAAAAGGACTTGAAGTTTTAATTGCTATAGCACGTTTTTGGCAACAAAGAGCTAACTATTCTACAAAAATAAAAAAATGGGTAATTCTTGGTGTAACTGGGCCTAATGAATACGAAAATAACGTCAATAATAATTTTTATACAAATTATTTAGCACAATGGTGTATTAGATATACAATTGAAAACATTCAAAAAATTGAAACTGAATTTAGTTCTGATTTTACAAGAATTATGGACAAAGCTCAATTATCGAAAGCCGAAATAAAAAGATGGAAAGAAGTGGCAGATAATATGTATTTACCGTATTCTAAAGAGCACAAAGTATATTTACAGCAAGACGGTTTTCTCGATAAAGAATTAGTTACAGTTGCTAATTTAGACAAATCGCAAAGACCAATAAACCAAAAATGGTCTTGGGACAGGATTTTACGCTCACCTTATATTAAACAAGCCGATGTTCTTCAAGGCTTCTACTTTTTTGAAGATCAATTCTCAACAGAAGAATTAGAGCGTCATTACGATTTTTACGAACCATTTACAGTTCACGAATCCTCTCTATCTCCTTGTGTACACAGTATTCAGGCGGCAAAATTAGGCAGGATAGAACAAGCCTACGAATTTTATTTGCGTACTTCACGTTTAGATTTAGACGATTACAATTGCGAAGTACAAGAAGGTTTGCATATTACTTCAATGGCAGGAACCTGGATGAGTATTGTTGAGGGTTTTGGAGGAATGAGAATAAAGGATAATAAATTGTCTTTCTCACCAAAAATCCCAAGTCAATGGGAAGCTTATTCGTTTAAAATTAATTTCAGAAATCAAATTATAAAAGTGAATGTGAGCCAAACCCAAACTAATTTTAAATTAGATGGAAAAAAAGACTTACAAATTTTAGTAAACAATAAATTAGTAACAATTACTCCAAATAATTTAGTAACCGTTTAATTTTTAACAGTCCTGACAGGTCTAAAATCATACAACAATGAAGAAAATATTTTTTATATTATTATTATTTATTACAGCAACTCTTTTCTCTCAAGTAGAAAAAATTGAGCCTCCTTTTTGGTGGAGCGATATGAACAATCCAGAATTGCAGTTAATGATCTATGGAAAAAATATTGCTCAGTATCAAGTTTCTATTTCAAATGAAGTAAAGATTATTAATGTTAGAAAAACCGAAAATCCTAATTACCAATTCGTAACCATTAACACTCAAACTATTCAATCAGGAAATATAACAATTTCATTTTCTGAAAACGGAAAAGTAATTCAAAGCTTGCCTTATCAGTTTAAACAACGCAGAGAAAATTCCGCTTTGCGAAAAGGCTTCGATTCAAGCGATCTAATATATTTAATAATGCCAGATCGTTTTGCGAATGGCAATCCTGATAACGATAATACAGATGATACTGTTGAAAAAGCAGATAGGAATAATCCAGGAGGAAGACATGGAGGCGATATTCAAGGCGTAATAGACCATTTAGACTATATTCTGGAATTGGGAGCAACAGCACTTTGGAGCACACCATTACTTGAAGATAATGAGCCAATATATTCGTATCATACGTATGCTCAAAGCAATATGTATAAAATTGATTCACGTTTTGGAACTAATGAAGATTACAAACAATTAGCAACCGAAATGCATAAACGAGACATGAAACTTATTATGGATTATGTAACCAATCATTGGGGAAGCAAACATTGGATGATTCAAGATTTACCAACAAAAGATTGGATTCACTATTGGGAAAATGGCGAAAAAGGTTTTCAACGTAGTAATTATAGAATGACGACACAGTTTGACATCAATGCTTCGATTGTTGACAGCAAAGCATGTATGAATGGATGGTTTGATACGACAATGCCTGATATAAATCAAAGCAATCCGTTGGTGTTAAAATACATTACACAAAACGCAATTTGGTGGATTGAATATGCCGATTTGGATGGATTGAGAGTAGATACTTATTCTTATAATGATAAAGAATCTATTGCAAAATGGACAAAAGCCATAATGGAAGAATACCCTAATTTTAATATTGTAGGCGAAGTTTGGATGAAGAATCAAGCACAAATGGCGTATTGGCAAAAAGACAGTAAAATCGGAGCTATTGATAGTTACAATTCTAATCTACCAAGCGTTATGGATTTTACACTACATGATGCCATTAATGTTATGTTTAATGAAGACGAACATTCTTGGAATAAAGGCATGATAAGAGCATATAATAATTTCACAAACGATTTTTTATATCCTGACATTAATAATATACTTGTTTTTGCTGGTAATCATGACACTAATAGGATTAATGAAATTTATGGTAATGACATCAACAAATACAAATTAATAATGACGCTTATTGCAACTGTAAGAGGTATTCCTCAATTTTATTATGGAGACGAAATTGGGATGCTTGGCAACAGAGATAAAAATGGTGATGGCGACATTCGTAGAGATTTTCCTGGAGGCTGGAAAGGCGATACTCAAAATGCATTTACTAAAGATGGAAGAACACAAACACAAAACAATTATTTTAACTTCACAAAAAGGCTTTTTAATTGGAGAAAAGGTAGTGAGGTCATTCATTTTGGTAAAACAATGCAGTTTGTCCCAGAAAACAATGTATATGTATATTTTAGATATAATGAAGAAGATACTGTAATGGTTGTAATTAATAACAGCCTTGAAACACAAGAATTAAATCTAAAACGCTTTGAAGAAATGATTAAAGACTCAAAAACTGGAAAGGATATTATTTCAGGTAAAACTATTTCATTAGAATCTATATTAAAAGTCGAAGGTAAATCTGCATTGATAATTGAATTAAATAATTAAAAATGCGAGCTATAAAATTTACGGTATTATTTTTAATTTTAACGTCATTTATATTTGCACAAAATGCGAACAGAATATTTGAAAGTGTTGAAGATAAAGGCAATTATATTGAAGTATTTGTAAACGATGGAAAATATATTATTACTTTCTATTCTTCTAAAATAGTTGAAACGACATTTATTCCAAATGGGCAAGAGTTTATAGAAGAATCTCATGCAGTTGTACTAAAACAGGAAAATGTTGACGCAAAGCTATCTGGATCTCATAGTTTATTATTTTTATATTATTCATTTAAAAATTTGAGTGTTCATATTTTAAAATCACCTTTCCAAATTTCATACTCCTACAAGGGCAAACACATTATTTCTGAAAAAGAAGGCTATTCAAAAATTGAAAACGGCGAAACAATTCAATTTAATTTAGATGAAGATGAAGTGCTGTATGGAGGAGGCGCAAGAGCTTTAGATATGAATCGTCGAGGCAACCGATTGCAATTATATAACAGAGCTCATTATGGTTATGAAACACATAGTGAGTTAATGAACTATACAATGCCATTGGTAATGTCTTCTAAAATATACGCTGTTCATTTTGATAATGCACCAATTGGCTATTTAGATTTAGACAGCAAAAAAGATAATACACTTACTTACGAAACTATTTCTGGACGCAAAACCTACCAAGTTATTGTAGGAGATTCTTGGTTAGATTTAATTGATAATTATACCGATTTAACAGGAAAGCAACCTTTAATTCCTCGTTGGATTTTAGGTAATTTTGCAAGTAGGTTTGGCTATCATTCTCAAAAAGAAGTCACGGAAACGGTTGACAAGTTTATTGAAGAAGAAATTCCGTTAGATGCTGTTATCATTGATATTTATTGGTTCGGAAAAGACATAAAAGGGCATATGGGAAATTTAGAATTTTTAAAAGATTCGTTTCCAAGTCCAAAACAAATGATTAAGGATTTTAAAGCAAAAGGGGTAAATACAATTTTAGTGACAGAGCCTTTTATTTTAACCACATCAAAGCGTTGGCAAGAAGCAGTTACCAAAGATATTTTGGCAAAAGACTCTCTCGGAAACCCATTTACTTACGATTTTTATTTTGGCAATACAGGATTAATAGACATATATAATCCAAAAGGTAAAGAATGGTTTTGGAACATATATAAAGATTTAGCCGAAATAGGAGTTAATGGTGTTTGGGGAGATTTAGGCGAGCCAGAAGTTCATCCATCTAATTTATTACATTTTACTGGCACAGCAGATGAGGTTCATAATATTTATGGACATGATTGGGCACGTTTGGTTTATGAAGGTTACAAAAAAGACTTTCCGAATCAACGCCCTTTTATTTTAATGCGATCAGGTTATTCTGGTTCTCAACGTTTCGGAATGATTCCATGGTCTGGAGATGTAAATCGTACTTGGGGAGGATTACAATCACAACCAAAAATCGCTTTGCAAATGGGAATGCAAGGATTGGCTTATATGCATTCTGATTTGGGTGGTTTTGCAGGAGCAAACCTCGATGATGAGTTATATACACGCTGGTTACAATATGGTGTTTTCCAGCCTATTTATAGACCACATGCACAAGAAGAAGTACCAGCTGAACCTGTGTTTAGAGAGCCTAAAACCAAAGCTTTGGCAAAACAATCGATAGAGTTGCGTTATAAATTATTGCCTTATAATTATACTTTAGCATTTCAAAATAATCAAACAGGAGCACCATTAATGAGACCTCTATTTTTTGATGAACCCAACAATAGAGATTTGTTAACCAAAGTAAGCTCATATCTTTGGGGAAATGACTTTTTAATAACTCCTATTTTAACTTCTGAAGCTAAAGAAATTGAAGTATATTTTCCTCCAAATTCTATTTGGTTCGATTTTTATACAAACAAAAGATTTGTAGGCGGACAAACAAAAACCGTTAAAACGCATCAAAATTATATTCCAACTCATATAAGAGCAGGCGCGTTTGTTCCTATGGCGAAACCAATGCAAACTACTAATGATTATGATGCAAATACTATAGAAGTACACTATTTTTTTGATGTTTCAGTTAAAAAAAACAAGTCACAATTATATAATGATGATGGCGAAACTGCTAATGCTTTTGAAAAAGGCGAATATGAATTGCTTCAATTTGAAGCTGAAATTAAAAAGAGATGGTTAGAAATTGAATTTGAAACAGAAATAGGGAGAAACTATTCATCACAAAATAAACAGATCGAATTTATAGTTCATAATATAGATAAACAACCAAACCGAATAAAAGTTGATGGTAGAAAGGTTTCTGTTAAGTGGAATTCACAAAGTAAAACGCTTTCAATTCCTGTTAATTGGAATGCAAATGCAGCATTAGAAATAAAAATAAAACTTAAAAAGTGAAAAGGATAATAGTAATAGTATTTGTGTTTTTATTTATTTTCAGTTGTGAAATAAATAGTGATAAAGTAACAGTTTCTGGTAATCAGGAAACACCTTTTGTTTGGGAAGGAGCGAACTTATACTTTTTATTGACAGACCGTTTTAATAATGGAGACCAAACCAACGATGTTAATTTTGATAGAACAAATGAAACAGGAAAACTGCGTGGTTTTAAAGGAGGAGACATAAAAGGCATCACTCAAAAAATAAATGAAGGTTACTTTACAGATTTAGGTATTAATGCTATTTGGATGACACCAATTGTAGAACAGATTCATGGAGGTACTAACGAAGGTACAGGAATCACGTATGGTTATCATGGTTATTGGACAAAAGATTGGACAGCAATTGATCCAAATTATGGCACCAAAGAAGATTTGCATGAGTTGGTTAAAATTGCACATAAAAAAGGCATCAGAATTTTGTTAGACGCAGTTATTAATCATACTGGACCAGTAACCGAAAAAGACTCCGTTTGGCCAAATGATTGGGTTAGAACTGAACCACAATGCAGCTATCAATCTTATAAAAGTACAATTACCTGTACATTGGTTAAAAACCTTCCAGATATTAAAACGGAAAGCAATGAAGCTGTAGAGTTACCTCCTCATTTGGTAAAAAAATGGAAGATTGAAGGACGTTACGAACAAGAAGTTGCAGAATTGGATGAATTCTTTAAAAGAACAAAATATCCAAGAGCACCACGTTTTTACATCATTAAATGGTTAACGGATTATATTACCGAATTCGGAATTGATGGTTACAGAGTAGATACTGTAAAACACACCGAAGAATATGTTTGGCAAGAATTTAAAACCGAATGCGATTATGCATTCGCAACATGGAAAGAGAATAACCCTGACAAAGTTTTAGACGACAATGATTTTTATCTTGTAGGTGAAGTATATGGTTACGGAATTAGTGGAGGTCAGTTTTATGTTTTTGATGCAGGAGATAAAAAAGTCAACTATTTTGAATATGGCTTTAATAGCTTAGTCAATTTTGAATTTAAATGGAATGCAAAACAGCAAGATTCAGAAACCTTATTTAAACGTTATACTAACATCTTAAATTCAGATTTAAAAGGCTATGGAACGCTAAATTATTTAAGCTCTCATGATGATGGACAACCCTTTGATGGCATTAGAAGCAAACCCTTTATAGCTGCAACTAAATTATTACTATCTCCAGGAACTTCACAGGTTTATTATGGCGATGAATCTGCACGTTCTTTGGTTATTGAAGGAACAGAAGGTGATGCTACGCTACGTTCATTTATGAATTGGGAAGAAATTGAAACCAATAAAGAAACCCAAGCAGTTTTAAAACATTGGCAAAAACTGGGTCAGTTTAGAGCAAAACATCCAGCAGTTGGTGCAGGAATTCATCAAATAATTACAGAAAAACCTTATACGTTTTATAGAAGCTATTCAAAAAATGATTATAAAGATGAAGTCGTTGTAGGATTAGAATTGCCTAAAGGTAAAAAAGAATTAGATGTAAGAGTTGTGTTTAATGATGGAGAAGTTTTAATCGATGCTTATTCTGGAATAGAAGCAAAGGTTAAAAACGGAAAAGTAATTATAGATTCAGAATTTGATATCGTATTATTAGAAATTAAAAATTAGAAAAATGTATAAAAAAACAGCATTAATAGCATTAATAGTATTAGTAATAGCTTTTATGTCATGTAAAAAAGAAAAGGTAGATGATAAGCAAGTAGTTGAAGAAGCAGTAAAAGAAATTGCAGCAGTATCATCAGAAATGATGGAAAGTGCTGTGATTTACGAAGCAAATATTCGTCAATATTCACCAGAAGGTACGTTTAATGCGTTCACAAAAGACATTCCACAACTAAAACAGTTGGGTGTTAAAATTATTTGGTTAATGCCAATTTTTCCAATTTCCGAAACCAAACGAAAAGCCACAGGTGGCGATTTTGCAAGTTTAATTGAAAATGAAACAGAACGCAAAAAAATGTTGGGCAGTTATTATGCAGTTTCCGATTTTAGAAAAGTAAATCCTGAATTTGGAACTATTGAAGATTTTAGAACATTATTAAAAACTGCTCACCAAAATGGAATTTATGTCATTTTAGATTGGGTTCCTAATCATACTGGTTGGGATCATACTTGGCTAGAAACCAATCCAGAGTTTTACACAAAAAATGCAAAAGACGAGATTACAGATCCATTAAATGAAGATGGAACACCAGTTGGTTGGGCTGATGTTGCTGATTTAAACTATGATAGTAAAGGTTTGCGGGAAAAAATGATAGAAGACATGAAATATTGGATTATAGAAGAAAATGTTGACGGTTTTAGATGTGATGTAGCAGGTTCTGTACCTACAGATTTCTGGGAAGAAACTATTAAGCAATTAAGAGCAAAAAAAGACCTGTTTATGTTAGCCGAAGCTTGGGAACCAGAATTGCTAAAAAATGATTTGTTCGATATGGCTTATGCTTGGGATGGGCATCATTTAATGAATGCGATTGCAAAAGGCGAAAAGAATTTAACAGATTGGGATGATTATTTAATGAACACTTTTAAACGTTATGAAAACAATGACATTCTAATGTATTTTGTAACCAATCATGACGAAAACTCGTGGAATGGAACCATTAAAGAACGAATGGGAGACGCTTCAGAAATTATGACAGCTTTAAGCTACATGGTTCCTGGGATGCCTTTAATTTATTCCGGACAAGAATACGATTTAAGTCATAGGCTTAAGTTTTTTGAGAAAGATTCTATACCAAAAACTAAAGGTCAGACTTGGGAGTTATTGAAAAAATTAGGAGCACTAAAAAACACAAACCTTGCTTTAAATGGAGGTAAAGATGCTGCAACTTATGATAAATTAACAACTAATAACGAAGCAGTTCTAATGTTTAAAAGAAACAAAAACGATAACACGATTATGTTCATCGCCAACATGTCTAATCAAGAACAAACAATTAATAATATTATAGAAGGCCAATATTTAGATTATATGGCTAACAAAAAAATAGCTTTTAAAGAAGATGAAATGTTAATTTTAAAGCCTTGGGAATATAAAATTTTAGTAGAATAAAAAAAAAGGACTTCTCCATGGAGAAGCCCTTTTTTAATTGCTTAAATTCTGTCTATTCACTCGAAGAAGACAGTTTTCCATAAACTAAACTTGCCAAAACACCCATAACAACATAAAACACAATGGAAAGTACACCACCAATTATTGTCCCTGTTAAGTCGGTAAAATTAGCAACTCCTAAATTTATCAATCCCTCACCAAATCCTAGCATTACAGCAACCGCTAGTCCAAATTTAGCGCCATGAAATAGACTATGTCCTCCAGATAATTTAGAATAAATTGTTGAGAATGCAAACGCAAAAATAAGACATCCAAGTATTAAGATTAGATGATCTGGAGTTTCTTTCCAAACCCCTGTTGCTGTACCTTCATGACCTTCCATAAGAGGAGTTGCAATGATTACCCAAATAAGATAACCACCAAAATAAGCCCAAAGGGCAGTAACAAGCGTCGAAATTAAATTTGATTTTGAAAACATAATTATTAGTTTTTGTTAGTTAATAAGGAAGAAAGGTATCTTAAAATTATTAAAAGCGTA
>CAYRVY010000003.1:3005-26060 GCA_964427695.1 uncultured Flavobacteriaceae bacterium | reverse complement strand
TGGGAGCAGGTCTTGGTAAAGATGTGGCATTAATTACAGATGGACGTTTTTCTGGTGGAACACACGGCTTTGTGGTTGGTCATATAACACCTGAAGCACAAGAGGGAGGAACTATTGCTTTTGTTCAAGATGGAGATTTTATTACAATTGATGCAGAAACAAATTCCATATCACTTGAAGTTTCAGAAGAAAAATTACAAGAGAGAAGGCAAAAATGGAGAGCACCAAAACTTAAGTTTAAACGAGGAGTGCTTTATAAATATGCAAGGACAGTTTCATCAGCGTCAAAAGGATGTGTAACTGATGAATTCTAAATTAGTGAGTTTTTTTATTTCCGCGAAGGCGGAAATCTTATTAATGGTAACTAAAAATAATTATTTCCCTTTGGGTAAAGATGTTCCAAAGGACAGATAGAGCTTATGAATACAGAAACAGTAAAGATTATACAAGAAATTACAAAAACTTCAGTACGTATTTCAGGAAGCGAAGCTGTTGTTAAATGTTTATTAGCAGAAGGTGTAGATGTACTTTATGGATATCCAGGAGGAGCAATTATGCCTGTTTATGACGAGTTATATAAATATCAAGATAAAATTCATCATGTGTTAACACGACATGAGCAAGGTGCAGCACATGCAGCACAAGGCTATGCTCGTATTTCGGGAAAAGTTGGTGTTGCTATGGCAACGTCTGGTCCAGGAGCAACAAATTTAGTAACAGGAATAGCAGATGCACAAATAGATTCTACGCCAATGGTGTGTATTACAGGGCAAGTAGTTTCACATTTGTTAGGAAGTGATGCCTTTCAGGAAACAGATATTATTGGGATATCTACTCCAGTAACCAAATGGAATCATCAAATAACAAAAGCTTCAGAAATTCCTGAAGTGATAGCTAAAGCATTTTATATTGCAAAAAGTGGTCGTCCAGGACCTGTATTAATTGATATAACTAAAGATGCACAATTTGAAGAATTTGATTTTCATTACGAAAAATGTACCGGAATACGAAGTTATAATCCAGTTCCAAAAACTGAAACAGTTTCAGTTAAAATAGCAGCAGATTTAATCAATAATGCTAAAAAACCAATGATAATTTGGGGACAAGGCATAATTATAGGCCAAGCTGAAGAGCAATTAAAGGCAGTAATAGAAAAAGCTGGAATTCCTTCGGCTTGGACTATTCTCGGAGCATCAGCAATACCTACATCTCATCCATTAAATATTGGTATGGTTGGGATGCATGGTAATTATGCGCCAAATAAATTAACCAATGAATGTGATGTTTTAATAGCTATCGGAATGCGCTTCGATGATCGTGTAACAGGAGATTTGAATAAATATGCAAAACAAGCGAAGATTATTCACTTTGAAATTGATCCTTCCGAAATTGATAAAAATGTAAAAACAGATGTTGCTGTTCTCGGTGATGCTAAAGCAAGTTTGATGCAATTATTGTCTTTGCTTAATGATAATTCGCATGAAAAATGGCTACAAAAATTTAAAAATTTATATGCTATTGAATTTGAAAAAGTAATAAAAAATGACCTTCACCCAACTAAAGAAGGATTAACAATGGGAGAAGTTTTAAACGAAATTAATGTACAAAGCAATGGCGATGCTGCAATTGTTTCAGATGTTGGGCAACACCAAATGATTGCCTGTCGTTATGCAAAATTCAATCAAACAAAAAGCAATATTACTTCAGGAGGATTAGGTACAATGGGCTTTGCACTACCTGCTGCAATAGGAGCAAAAATGGCAGCTCCAGAACGTGATGTGGTTGCTATAATTGGAGATGGAGGTTTCCAAATGAATATTCAGGAATTAGGAACTATTTTTCAATCCAAAGTGCCTGTAAAAATAGTGGTTTTAAACAATGAGTTTCTCGGAATGGTTCGTCAATGGCAACAATTGTTTTTCGACAAGCGTTACGCATCGACCGAAATGGTAAATCCTAACTTTGTGGCAATCGCTAAAGGATATTATATAGAAGCAAAACGAGTAACAAAACGTGAAGAATTAGCAGGAGCAATTAAAGAAATGATGGCTTATAAAGATGCCTATTTTCTTGAAGTTTGTGTAGAAAAAGAAGATAATGTATTTCCAATGATTCCTTCTGGATCTTCGGTTTCTGATGTAAGATTAAGTTGAATTCAAAAAAAAGAATATAGAGAAAAGAATAAAGAGATTATACCAATTTGATAGCACAGATAGTCTTTTATTTAATGTTCTCTTTTCTTTCATCAAAAAAAGAAATGAAAAAAAGCATAAAAACATATACTATATCAATTTATACCGAAAACAATATTGGTTTACTCAATCGTATTTCGGCAATTTTTCAGCGACGACAGTTTAATATTGAAAGTTTAAACACTTCAGCTTCAGAAATTGAAGGCGTATCGCGTTTTACTATTGTAGTTAATATAACAGAAGTTCAAGTCAAAAAACTTGTTGGACAAATAGAAAAACAAGTTGAAGTGATAAAAGCATATTATCATACAGATGAAGAAACAATATATCAAGAGTCTTGTTTATTTAAAATAAAGTCTGATTTATTGTTTGAAGAGCCTCAAATTCAAAATATAATCAAAGAAAGCAATGCTAAGATTGTAACGGTTAACAAAGCATTTTTTGTACTTGAAAAATCAGGCAGACGCCAAGAATTAGAATTATTACATAGAGAGTTAAGCACTTTCGGGATTATGCAATTTGTGCGTTCTGGCAGAATTGTGGTAACTAAAAACGAAATGAAAATAACTGAAATGCTAACCGCATTTAATAACTAATACAATTTCAGGTTGATCTGGTTGTACTGAACTTGTTGAAGTGTAGTCGAAACCTTAACAAACAAATTAAAAATACGAGAAAATGGCAAATTATTTTAACACCCTTTCGTTAGGACAAAAATTAGATCAATTGTCGAAATGCAGATTTATGAAATATTCTGAGTTTAAAGATGGTGTAAATGTTTTAAAAGGCAAAAAGATTGTAATAGTTGGTTGTGGTGCCCAAGGCCTTAACCAAGGATTAAATATGAGAGATTCTGGGTTAGATATTTCTTATGCATTACGTGAAGCTGCAATAACAGAACAGCGTCAATCTTATAAAAATGCTGCTCAAAATGAATTTAATGTTGGCACTTACCAAGAGCTAATCCCAACGGCAGATTTGGTATTGAATCTTACTCCAGACAAGCAACATTCAAGTGTTGTAGATGCTGTTATGCCTTTAATGAAACAAGGTGCTACTTTATCATATTCGCATGGTTTTAATATTGTAGAAGAAGGCAAACAAATACGTGAAGATATTACTGTTATTATGGTTGCGCCAAAATGCCCAGGAACCGAAGTGCGTGAAGAATATAAACGCGGATTTGGAGTGCCAACGCTTATAGCTGTGCATCCAGAAAATAATCCAGAAGGAAAAGGATGGACACAAGCAAAAGCCTATGCAGTTGCAACAGGAGCACATAAAGCAGGTGTGTTAGAATCGTCTTTTGTCGCAGAAGTGAAAAGTGATTTAATGGGAGAACAAACCATTTTATGTGGTGTTTTGCAAACCGCTTCTATTTTGTGTTTTGATAAAATGATTGAAGAAGGTATTGATGCTAATTACGCTGCAAAACTAATTCAATATGGATGGGAAACAATTACTGAAGCTCTAAAACATGGTGGAATTACCAATATGATGGATCGTTTATCTAATCCAGCAAAAATTAAAGCGTTCGAATTATCGGAAGAATTAAAAACCATTATGAAGCCTTTATACCAAAAGCACATGGACGATATTATGTCTGGATATTTTTCAGAAACCATGATGGAAGATTGGGCAAATGATGATGTTAATTTAATGAAATGGAGAGCAGAAACAGGCAAAACTGCTTTTGAAAAAACCATAGCGACAACAAATCATATTACAGAACAAGAATATTTCGATAATGGTGTATTAATGATTGCTTTTGTGAGAGCAGGTGTTGAATTGGCTTACGAAACTATGTTAGCTTCAGGAATTGTTTCTTCTTCTGCATATTACGAATCGCTTCATGAACTACCATTAATAGCAAATACTGTAGCAAGGAAGAAATTATTCGAAATGAATAAAATTATTTCAGATACTGCCGAATATGGCTGTTATTTATTTGACCATGCTTGTAAACCATTGTTGGTTGACTTTATGAAAAAAGTAAATACAGATGTTATTGGTAAACCATTTAGTACATCGAATGCAGTAGAAAATATTGAACTTATAAAAGTGAATGAAATAATTAGACAACATCCAATTGAAAACATTGGAAAAACTTTACGAAGCGCGATGACAGCAATGAAAATAATAAAAACAGATATTAAAGAAGCGTCTGAAATTTTAGCTTAATTTAATTTATGGAAACCACAACAATATATTATCCTAATATTGAAGCTGTTGAAACTGCTTCCTCTAAATTAAAAGGCATTGTATCTAAAACACCTTTAATTTCAAATTTCCAATATTCAAAAAAGTTTCAAAGTAATATCTTTTTTAAGAGAGAAGATTTACAGCAAGTTCGTTCTTATAAAATAAGAGGAGCTTATAATAAAATGTCTTCATTAACCGAGACGGAAATTGAAAATGGGATAGTATGCGCAAGTGCAGGAAATCATGCGCAAGGCGTAGCTTTATCATGTAAATTATTAAAGATAAAAGGGAGCATTTATATGCCATCACCAACTCCAAATCAAAAAATTGAACAAGTAAGAATGTTTGGAGAAGACTATATAAATATTGTATTAGTTGGCGATACTTTCGATGATTCATACTATGCAGCAAAGTCAGAATGCGAACGATTAAACAAAACTTTTATTCATCCTTTCAACGACGAAAAAGTTATTGAAGGACAAGCAACAGTAGGATTAGAAATTTTAAACCAAACAAATCAACCTATAGATTATATTTTTATTCCAGTTGGAGGAGGAGGATTGGCAGCTGGTTTGTCGGCTGTTTTTAAAGAATTATCACCAAAAACTAAAATTATTGGAGTTGAACCAGAAGGAGCACCTTCAATGTCTCAATCCATCAGAAATAATAGAAATACAGAAATTAAGCATATTGATAAATTTGTAGATGGAGCAGCTGTGAGACGTGTTGGAGATATAACCTTTGCGATTTGTAAGGAGAATTTGCACGATATGGTTACTGTTCCAGAAGGAAAAATTTGTCAGATCATTTTAGAACTCTATAATAAGGATGCTATTGTAGTTGAACCTGCAGGAGCATTAAGCATTACAGCTTTAGACTTTTTTAAGGATGAGATAAAAGGGAAGAATGTAGTTTGTCTAATTAGTGGGAGTAATAATGATATTACCAGAACAGCCGAAATTAAAGAACGCGCATTATTATATTCTAATTTAAAGCATTACTTCATCATTAAATTTCCTCAACGAGCAGGAGCATTAAAAGATTTTGTAGTTGATATTTTAGGACCAAATGACGATATTACACATTTTGAATATACCAAGAAAGCCAATAGAGAGAACGACGTTGCTGTAGTCGGTATCGAATTAAAAGACACAAAAGATTTAGAGCCTTTAGTTGCCAAAATGAAATTACATAATTTTTATGGTGAGTATTTGAATAACAAACCAGATTTGTTTCAATTTTTGGTTTAAAAAGATTTTTTAAAAGGAATAACACCAATGGGAATCCCGGAAAAATATAAAATAACAACTCTTACACATCAAAGTACGTATTTAGTTCATGGCGAATTAAAAACTTGGGAAGGAGATATTGCTGAAGTATATTCTACAATTTCTTCAACCGAAGAATATAAACCAACATTATTGGGAACTGTTCCAAATTTAGGCAAAGATGAAGCTTTAGAGACTTTAGACTCAGCTTGTTTAGCCTATGGTAAAGGACAAGGCTTATGGCCAACAATGAAAGTTATAGATAGAATTGCTTGTGTTGAAGTTTTTGTTGAGCAAATGAAAACCAAACGTGATGAAGTTGTAAAACTCCTTATGTGGGAAATAGGGAAAAACCTACCAGATTCACAAAAAGAATTTGATAGAACGGTCGATTACATTTATGATACAATTAAAGCATATAAACAGATTGATAGAGACTCAGCAAAGTTTGAAAAAAATTCTGGTGTTTATGCTCATATTCGTCGTGGTCCACTTGGAGTTGTATTGTGTTTAGGTCCTTATAATTATCCGCTTAATGAGACCTTTACCTTGCTTATTCCAGCGTTAATTATGGGTAACACAGTTATTTTTAAGCCTGCTAAATTGGGTGTATTACTTATTTCACCTTTGTTAGAAGCGTTTCAAAATAGTTTTCCAAAAGGCGTTGTTAATATTATGTATGGTAGAGGACGAGTTTTGGCAACTCCAATAATGCAATCAGGCAGAATAGATGTGTTAGCATTAATTGGAAATAGCACATCAGCTAATGCCTTACAAAATAATCATCCTAAAAAAAATAGATTGCGTTTGGTGTTAGGATTAGAAGCTAAAAACCCAGCAATTGTACTTCCCGATGCCGATTTAGATCTAACTATTGATGAATGTATTTCTGGAACCCTATCATTTAATGGACAACGTTGTACTGCTTTAAAAGTATTATATGTACATGAAGATGTAGTTGATAAGTTCAACACAGGTTTTTCTGCAAGAGTCGATGCGCTTAAATTTGGAAATCCTTGGGAATCTGGAGTAACATTAACACCACTACCAGAATCTGGAAAACCAGCATATATTCAAGAGTTAATTGAAGATGCGAAAAATAAAGGAGCAAAAATATTAAATAATAAAGGAGGAGAAATAACCGATAATTTTATTTTTCCAGCAGTATTATATCCTGTTAACAAAGAAATGAGAGTGTACCAAGAAGAGCAATTTGGGCCAGTTATTCCTATTGTTTCTTTTAGAGATATTCAAGAGCCTTTAAATGATATGGCTGATACTAATTACGGACAACAAGTGAGTTTGTTTGGCAAAGACATAAAAACACTTTCACCTTTAATTGATACACTTGTAAATTTAGTTTGTAGAGTAAATTTAAACAGCTCTTGTCAGCGTGGCCCAGATGTGTATCCTTTTACTGGACGAAAAGATTCTGCTTTTAGTACTTTGAGTGTTCATGATGCATTGCGTTCTTTTTCTATCAGAACTTTTGTAGCGTCAAAAGACAATGATTATAACAATGCTATTTTAAAAGAATTGTTAGAAAAGAAAACATCTAATTTTATTAATACAGATTACATACTCTAAAATACTTTAATTGTAGTATTTTAGTAAGATATAAAACTATACGAAATGAAAGCTTTAAAACACTTACTTTTTGCCTTTTTTGCTTTTACAATAGTAGTTGGATGTGGAGGTGAAGAAAAGAAGACAGGAGACACCAAAAAAATAAAGATTGGTGTTAAGAAGGAAATTAAGAAAAAAGAAGATAATGTTGCAAATGTTGTTTTGACTGCCAATGATTCTATGCAATACAATAAAAAAGAGATAATAGTGAAATCTGGTCAAAAAGTGAGATTGACTTTAAGGCATATTGGTAGAATGAGTATAAACGAAATGGGACATAATTTTGTTTTACTAAAAATGAATGTGAATGCTGATGAATTTGTAGCAAAAGCAGCTACGGAACAGGCTAATGGATATATTCCAAAAAACAGTCCCGATATAATTGCGCATACAAAGCTCATTGGAGGAGGAGAAATTACTGTAATAGAGTTTGATGCACCTGAAGCAGGTGTCTATCAATTTTTATGTAGTTTTCCAGCACATTATGCTACAATGCGTGGGAAATTTATTGTAGTATGAATTTTAGTATTAAAACTAATTAAATCTACTACTACTGAATTATTCATAATATAAGAGTGGCAATTTATTCAAATTCATAATTTTTATAAAAAACCATAGATTATGTGCATATTATTAAAATAAATTGTAGGTTTGCCCTATGATTACAACAAAAAATAAAATACGTACTACAGTTCCCAGTTTGCGCTTACGCAATCGCCGACGCTAATTCTTCTATTTAGCGATAACATTAATTACGTAATTTTTATTTTTTCACCTTGATTAAAACACAAAACATAGTATTCTTTCAAAATTTAGTTATTTCTCAAAATAACAAGTTTTCCGTAGGTCGTTTTTTCCCTCGTCGCCCTTTTGGGTGTACTTCTATTTTAGAACTTTAGGTGAGTCCAGTTCTGTTTTTCTAAACTTAATTTTTACATTTTTTTAAATCAAAATAAAAATCATAAGATTTCCTCCTTTGAGGAAATGAAAAAACTCTTTTTCAATGAAAATTGTTATTGCTAATAAATCACATAGTATTTACGCAGATATTATTTGCGAAACTATATCTGAAGCTGCTAAAGTTAGAGGAACAGGTATTGCAAAACGAAAACCAGAATACATAATTAAGAAAATGGAAAACGGCAATGCTGTTATTGCTTTAGAGGGAAATAAATTTGCAGGTTTTTGTTATATCGAAAAATGGGATCATGGAAAATTTGTGGCAAACTCGGGTTTAATTGTTTTTCCAGATTATAGAGGTCAAGGATTGGCTAAAAAGATAAAACATAAAGTTTTTGAACATTCCAGAGCAAAATTCCCAAATGCAAAAGTATTCAGCATTACTACAGGTTTAGCAGTTATGAAAATGAATAATCATTTGGGTTATAAACCAGTTACATTTTCAGAGTTAACAAATGATCAGTCATTCTGGAAAGGCTGCCAAACCTGTAAAAACTACGATGTACTCCAACGTACTGAACAAAGTATGTGTTTATGTACTGGAATGCTATTCGACCCAAATTTACAAGAAGCAAAAAACAAAAAAATAAAGGATAAAGTTTTTAAAAGGCTAAAGAGCATTAAGCAAACCTTATTTCTAAAAAACAGTAAGTAATGAAGAAGCAATTTAAATCTAATGATTCTCTCCTTCTGGGAGCGATGTCGCAAAGTGAAAGAGTGGGCTTAAAAAAATTAGTCTTAGCTTATAGTGGTGGATTAGACACCTCGTATTGTGCTGTGCATTTATCAAAAGACGAAGGGTTTGAAGTGCATGCCGTAAGCGTAAATACTGGCGGATTTACCCAAAAAGAAATTGACACTATTGAAAAGAATGCTTATGAAATGGGTGTTTCAACCTATAAAAACATTAATGCAATAGTAACATTTTATCAAAAGGTAGTAAAATATCTTATTTATGGGAATGTACTAAAAAGCAATACCTATCCTTTATCTGTAAGTGCAGAGCGGATTATTCAAGCCATCGAAATTGCAGAGTACGCCAAAAACATCAATGCCCAATATATTGCTCATGGAAGTACTGGAGCAGGAAATGACCAAGTACGATTTGATATAATTTTTCAAACATTGGTGCCAGAAATTAAAATCATTACTCCGATAAGAGATAAAAAATTATCAAGACAAGAAGAGATAGATTATTTAGTTAAAAATGACATTAATATGTCTTGGGAAAAAGCAAAATATTCAATCAACAAAGGACTTTGGGGAACAAGTGTAGGAGGTGAAGAAACCTTATCTTCAGATAAGCCATTACCAGAAACTGCTTATCCTTCTCAATTACAAAAAGAAGGCGAAGAAAAAGTAACTCTTACTTTTAGTAAAGGAGAGTTAACTGCTATAAATAGAAAAGAGAAAAACCCTCAAATTAATATAGAACTATTGAACGATTTAGCATCTAAATACGCAATTGGTAGAGATATTCATGTAGGCGATACCATTATTGGTATAAAAGGACGGGTTGGTTTTGAAGCAGCTGCAGCTTTAATCATTATTAAGGCACATCATTTATTAGAAAAACACACACTCACCAAATGGCAATTACAACATAAAGATTATTTGGCAAGTTTTTACGGAATGCATTTACACGAAGGACAATATTTAGATCCTGTAATGCGAAATATTGAAGCGTTTTTACAAAGCAGTCAAACAAAGGTATCTGGAGATGTTGTAGTGACTCTAAAACCATATCATTTCACGCTAGATGGCATCAGTTCTAAACACGATTTAATGAGTACTGATTTCGGAAGTTATGGAGAAATGAATAAAGCATGGACAGCAGATGAGGCCAAAGGGTTTATTAAAATTCTTGGAAATCAAAACAAAATTTATCAACAAATAAATAAGACATTATGATACAAGCAGGAATAATTGGAGGTGCTGGTTATACAGCTGGAGAGTTGATTAGAATATTGCTTTTCCATTCAAAAGCAAAAATTAATTTTGTGTATAGTACATCTAATGTAGGGAACAAGGTAAGCAGTGTACATCAAGATTTAGTTGGCTCGACAGATTTAATATTTACTAAAGATATTAATACTGAAATAGATGTGCTATTTCTATGTTTAGGGCATGGAAATTCAAAAGCATTTTTGGAAACAAATTCGTTTTCTGAAAACACTAAAATTATAGATTTAAGCAACGATTTTAGGTTAGAAAGCGATAAAATATTTCAGAACAAAACTTTTGTGTATGGTTTACCAGAATTACAAAAAGAAGCTATAAAGAAAGCCAACTATATTGCAAATCCCGGCTGTTTTGCAACTGCTATTCAACTGGCACTACTTCCACTGGCACATTCAAAATTAATTCAAGATGATGTACACATTAATGCAGTTACTGGAGCAACTGGAGCTGGAACATCCTTATCACAAACCACGCATTTTACATGGAGAGATAATAATTTTTCGTATTACAAACCTTTTACACATCAGCATCTAAAAGAAATTAATCAAACCGTAAAACAATTGCAAGATTCTTTTTCTTCTGAAATTATTTTTATGCCAAACAGAGGTAATTTTTCTAGAGGCATTTTTACAACTGTTTACACCAATTTTAAAGGGAGTTTAGAAGATGCAAAAGCTATGTATAAATCGTTCTATAAAGATGCTGTATTTACATTTGTTTCAGATGAAGATTTGCATTTAAAGCAAGTGGTAAACACCAATAAGTGTTTGATTCATTTGCATAAACACAACAGCAAATTATTAATAACAAGTATAATAGATAATCTTTTAAAAGGGGCTTCTGGTCAAGCCGTTCAAAACATGAATTTAATGTTCGGATTTGAAGAAACGGAAGGCTTACAACTTAAAGCAAATTTTTTTTAATAAAACCCAAGACCTCACAGGTTTAAAAAACCTGTGAGGTCTGAAAAATAAATAAATCATGAAAATTGCAATTATAGGAACTGGAAATTTAGGATGCTCAATAGCAAAAGGATTGATCACAACTAATGCGATTACAACTTTGTATTTAACCAAACGAAATATAAGTTCAATTCAAGATTTTGAAGGCTATACAAATGTGATTATAACTTCTGATAATTCGGAAGCAGTTAAACATTCTGATATTTTAATTTTTGCTGTTCAACCTGCACATTTTAAAACTATTTTAAAAGAGATTAAGCCGATTTTAAACGAAAATCATATCATAATTTCTACCATAACTGGTTTTGCAATTTCAAAGATAGAAGCAGTAGTAGGTCAGTATCAGTTTATTATTAGAGCGATGCCAAATACTGCCATTGCTGTTGGAAAATCTATGACCTGTTTATGTGCTAATGATAATGGACAGAAACGAATTAAAATTGCTGAAGCTATTTTTAATCGTTTGGGAACATCTATTTCTATACCAGAAAACCAAATGCAAGCAGCAACTGTTGTTTGTGCTAGTGGAATTGCCTTTTGGATGCGATTGATTCGAGCGACAACTCAAGCTGCAATTCAGTTGGGGTTTGATGCTAAAGAAGCTCAAGAACTCGCCATGCATACCTGTGAAGGTGCTGCTAATTTATTAATTACAACAGGAAATCATCCTGAACAAGAAATAGATAAAGTAACCACACCAAAAGGCTGTACCATTGAAGGCTTAAACGAAATGGAACATAAAGGATTAAGCTCATCACTTATTCAAGGTATGGTAACCTCTTTTAATAAAATTAACACGATAAAGACAGAACAGTTATGAACCTATTTAACGTATATCCTTTGTTCGATATTACTCCTGTAAAAGCGAAAGATGTCTATGTTTTTGATAAAAAAGGAAAACAATATCTTGACCTTTATGGAGGCCATGCAGTAATTTCTATTGGTCATTCGCATCCTGTTTATGTAAAGAATATTAGTGAACAAGTAAATAGTCTTGGATTTTATAGCAATTCTATTCAAAATCCTTTGCAAGTTGAATTGGCAGAAAAGCTTTGTCAATTTTCAGGTTGTGACAACTATCAGCTATTTTTATGTAATTCGGGTGCTGAAGCCAATGAGAACGCGTTGAAACTTGCGTCATTTCAAACAGGGAAAAAGAAAATTTTAGCATTTAAGAATAGTTTTCATGGGCGAACTTCTGCTGCAGTTGCAGCAACCGACAACCCTAAAATAGTAGCACCATTAAATGCACAGCAAGATGTTGAATTTATAGATTTAGGCGATTTAATTTCTGTTGAAAAAGTACTTGAGAAGAAAGATGTTTGTGCTGTTATTATTGAAATAATTCAAGGTATTGGAGGATTGGATGAAAGTACAACCAAATTTTACCAAGGTTTAAGCAAGCTATGTAAAAAACACAACACACTTTTAATTGCCGATGAGATACAATCTGGTTTTGGTAGAACAGGCAATTTCTTTGCGTTTCAAAAACACAATATTAAGCCAGATATTATTTCGATGGCAAAAGGTATGGGAAATGGATTTCCCATTGGCGGGATTTTAATTCACCCAGATATAAAAGCGTCTTTCGGATTATTAGGAACCACTTTTGGGGGTAATCACTTGGCATGTGCTGCGTCTTTAGCAGTTTTATATGTTTTGGAAGAAGAAAATTTAATGCAGAATGTAATAGATGTTTCAAAGTATTTTAAAGAAAAAGCCAAATCACTTCCTAATTTAAAAGCAGTTAAAGGAAGAGGTTTAATGTTAGGATTGGAGTTTGATTTCTCTGTTGCAGAATTGCGAAAAAACCTCATTTCAGAGCATCATATTTTTACAGGAAATGCTAAAAACCCAAACCTATTAAGAATACTGCCACCATTAACCGTTAAAAAGCATCATATAGATTTGTTTTTTGAAGCATTACAAAAAGAAGTCAGCAGTATTCAGTAAACAGTTTACAAAAAAATGCAAAAAAATATTAAATGAAAAAATACACAAACATAAAAGACGTAGAAAATTTATCTGAAACCATTCAAAAAGCGATTCAGTTAAAGAAAAACCCTTTTGAGTTTTCTCAATTAGGAAAACATAAAATATTAGTGATGCTCTTTTTTAACTCGAGTTTAAGAACCCGATTAAGCACAGAGAAAGCAGCAAAAAATTTGGGAATGCAAGTCATGGTTTTAAATCTAAACGATGCCTGGAATTTAGAGTTTGAAGATGGTACTATTATGAATTTAAAAACATCCGAACACATTAAAGAAGCTGCTCAAGTAATTTCGCAATATGCCGATATTATTGCTGTGAGAGCATTTCCAACCTTAAAGAGCAAACAAAAAGACGCATCAGAATTTGTTCTCAATAGCTTTATAAAATATGCTTCCGTACCAATCGTAAATATGGAGAGTTCAACAGCACATCCATTACAAGCATTAACAGATGCCATTACAATTGAAGAGCTAAAAACTAATGAGAAGCCTAAAGTAGTTTTGTCGTGGGCACCACACCCAAAAGCATTACCTCATGCAGTTGCAAATTCGTTTATTAAAATGATGCAATCTATTGATGTAGATTTTACGATTACACACCCTAAAGGTTATGAGTTGAATCCAGAAATAACCAAGAAAACAACGATTAATTATAATCAAGAAGAGGCTTTAAAAGATGCCGATTTTATATATGTCAAGAATTGGAGTAGTTACAATGATTATGGTAAAATTTTATCTGAAGACACAAATTGGATGATGACAAAAGATAAGTTGGGTGATGCCAAATTTATGCACTGTTTGCCAGTACGACGAAATGTAGTTGTAGAGGATGCTGTTTTAGATAGTGACCAATCGGTTGTGATTCAACAAGCAAATAACCGAACATTTGCAGCACAAATTGTATTGAAACAAATTTTAGAAAATTTATAATAGTTGTCAGGTTGAGCGCAGTCGAAACCTAATAAAACACGAAAATATGGAGATATTGAAAATTATAAAAATAGGTGGAAATATCATCGATAATAAAGATGCTTTGCAAGCTTTTTTAGAAATTTTTTCTAAAATAAAATCACCAAAAATATTGGTACATGGAGGCGGAAAATTAGCGACACAATTAGCTAATAAAATAAATGTAGAAGTAAAAATGGTTGATGGCAGACGGATTACAGACAAGCCTACTTTAGACATTATAACGATGGTTTATGCAGGAAAAATAAATAAAAATATTGTTGCAAAATTACAAGCGAATAAATGCAATGTAATAGGGTTTTCTGGAGCAGATGGCAACAGTATTATTGCCGAAAAGCGACCAGTAAAAACTATAGATTATGGTTTTGCAGGCGATATTATAAAAGTAAATACAAATACTTTAGAAGTGCTGCTAAATAATAATGTAACACCTGTATTTTGTGCGATAACACATGATGAAAACGGACAATTATTAAACACAAATGCGGATACTATTGCATCAGAATTGGCAATAGGTTTTGCAAATATTTATAAAACCGAATTATACTTTTGCTTTGATAAAAAAGGTGTTTTAAAAGATGTAAATGATGATAATTCAGTTATCGAAAACATTAATACAGATAATTATGAAAGCTTAAAAAATCAAGGCAATATAGCAGATGGTATGCTTCCAAAATTAGATAATTGTTTTCATGCAATAGCAAATAATGTAAATAAAGTATGCATAGGAAAACCAGAAATGCTTTTCAAAACGGCACATAAATTTACAACAATACAAGCATAATGATACAAGAACGATTAATAACAAAAGCGATAAGACTGCTCAAAAATTTAATTGAGACACCTTCTTTTTCTTTCGAAGAAGGTAAAACAGCAATCCTTATAGAAAATTGGTTTAAGGAATATGATATTCCTTTTAAAAGAACGGTAAATAATGTTTGGGTAACCAATAAATATTTTGATAAAACCAAACCAACATTGTTACTCAATTCGCATCATGACACTGTAAAACCTAATAGTGGATACACTAAAGATCCTTTTAAAGCTATAGTTGAAAATGGGAAACTTTATGGTTTAGGGAGTAATGATGCAGGAGGTTGTTTGGTGTCTTTAATCGCAACCTTTACACATTTTTATAATGAAAAAAATCTAAAATATAATTTGGTTTTAGTGGCTTCAGCCGAAGAAGAAAATAGCGGAGAGAATGGATTAAAAAGTATGCTGTCTGTTATTCCGAAAATTGATGTTGCTATAGTTGGTGAACCTACACTTATGAATTTAGCAGTCGCCGAAAAAGGATTGGTGGTTTTTGATGCCATTGTAAAGGGCACTCCAAGTCATGCAGCACATCCTAATGGAGATAATGCGATTTATAATACTATAGAGGTTCTTAAATGGTTCAAAGATTTTAAGTTTAAAAAAACATCAATTGTCTTGGGAGATGTTAAAATGACTGTCACACAAATTAATGCAGGAAAACAGCATAATGCTATTCCGGCTGATGTAAAATTAGTGATTGATGTAAGAGTAAATGATGCATACTCAAATAACGAAATAGCCGAACTGTTGATTAACAATTCACCTTGCGATAGTATTATACCAAGAAGTTTACGATTAAATTCATCTTCTATTTCAATCGATCATGAACTGGTTCAAGCAGGAATCAAAATAGGAAGAAGAACCTATGGATCGCCAACTTTATCAGATCAGGCTGTTTTGTCTTGTCCTTCTTTAAAATTAGGACCAGGAGATAGCACACGATCACATTCGGCAGATGAATTTATTTACATCAATGAAATAGAAGAAGGAATACAAATTTATGTTGAATTGTTGAATAAGGTAATTGTTTAATAGCGATGTCATTCCTGCGAATCCCGATAGCTATCGGAAAGGAATCCATTTGAGAATAATATTAATAACAAAAAGATTCCCGCCTTCGCGGGAATGACAAAAATAACGACAAGATGAAACTTTGGAACAAAGGATTTTCAATAGATAAAAAAATTGAACAATTTACAGTTGGAAACGATAGAGACATAGATTTGTATATCGCAAAATATGATGTACAAGCCTCTCTGGCACATGCTAAAATGTTGAAGAAAATCAATATTATTTCTGTTGAAGAATTACAACAATTAGAAAAAGGTTTGCAAGAATTACAAGATCAAATTGAAGAAGGTACATTTATTATTGAACCACAGTTTGAAGACGTGCATTCTAAAATTGAATTCGAACTCACCAAAAAACATGGAGATGTAGGTAAAAAAATCCATACAGCACGTTCCAGAAACGATCAGGTTTTGGTGGCTTTACAATTGTTTTATAAAGAGAGCCTAAAGCTTATTTATGATAAAACTGAAGTTCTGTTTTACACATTGCTGAATTTGGCAGAAACACATAAAACAAAACTACTTCCAGGTTACACACATCTTCAGGTTGCTATGCCATCATCGTTTGGCTTATGGTTTTCGGCTTATGCCGAATTGTTAATTGACGATGTGTATTTGTTGTATGCAGCATTAAAAACGGTCGATCAAAATCCATTAGGTTCGGCTGCTGGTTATGGCAGTTCGTTTCCAATAGATAGAGATTTTACAACGCAGGAGTTAGGGTTTTCAACCCTTAAATACAATGTTGTTGCAGCGCAAATGAGTCGTGGTAAAAGCGAACGTACCATTGCAGTATCTTTAGGAAGTTTATGCAATACTTTGTCACGATTTGCCATGGATATTTGTTTGTATATGAGTCAGAATTTTGATTTTATTTCTTTTCCAGAAGAGTTAACCACAGGAAGCAGTATCATGCCACATAAAAAGAATCCAGATGTGTTTGAACTTATTCGTGGCAAGTGTAATAAAATACAAGCATTACATACCGAAATGCTCTTAATTACCAATAATTTACCAAGTGGTTACCATCGCGATTTTCAGTTATTAAAAGAGAATATCATTAATGCTTTTGAAGATGTAAAGGATATTTTAGATATTCTTAATTATGCTATTGAGCAAATAATTATAAAAGATATCGATTTAAACGACGAGAAATACAAATACCTCTTTACTGTTGATAGCATCAATAATTTGGTGGCTGATGGCATGTCGTTTAGAGATGCCTACCAAAGAATAGGTAAACAAGTTCAAGAAGGAACTTATAAGGCTGATACCTCAAAACAGCATACTCATGTTGGAAGTATTCATAATTTGTGTTTAGATAAGATTAGAGAGAAGTTTCTTGAATAGTTGACTTTGTAAGAAAAATATACTAAGTCGTTTAACTGTCGATAAACAAACATTGTAACATTTTTTATCTTAACATTAGCTACAAGGCGGAAAACCCACCGCACAAATAGCACACCTGCCCGTTCCGCAGGCGGGTTTGGTTTTTTGCCAACGCTCACAGACTGTTGATAAGTTTGAAAAGAAAAATCATTGAATATCCAAAAAGACTGAATATATTTGACATTAATTGTCAAGTGTAATTAATCAAGTGATATTCCACAAATGAAAGAAAACAAAACAATAGGCGAAATACTTAGAGAAAATAGAGCAAAAAAAGGACTGCTTTTACGACACGTATCTGCCAAACTCGATATTGATACTGCAATACTCAGTAAAATAGAAAGAAACGAACGAAAAGCGACAAAAGAACAGATTCTGAAACTTGCCGAAATATTGGATTTAGACAAAGACAATCTACTTGTTCAGTACCTGAGCGAAAAAATACTTTACGAAATAAAAGATGAAGAACTTGGAAGCAAAGCACTCAAAGTTGCCGAGCAAAAAATGAAATATATAAACAAAAATAAAAGCGGAAATTGATGGAATTAAAATTAGAACTATTAGAATATCAAGAAACCGCAATCAAATCTGTTGTAAATGTATTTGACGGAAACGACAAAAATACATTTGATAATGCTTGTACGGATGGTATTCGTGCAAATATCTGTACGCTTTCAAATGAGCAATTAACAGAAAATATCAAATCCATTTTGCTCGAAAACGGAATTGAGGAAGAAATTGCGGAACTCAAAGACGAAAAAGAACTAACCATTGAAATGGAGACAGGAACAGGGAAAACCCTTGTTTACATTAAATCCATTTACGAAATGTTTAAACACTACGGATTTACAAAATTTATCATCCTTGTTCCTTCAGTTGCTATCCGACAAGGCGTTTTAAGTACGCTTTCAACTTTTGAAAAACAACTTAAAGACATATACGGGTTTACGCCAAAAGCATTTGAATATAGCAGTAAAAGACTGAACAAAGTAACCAACTTTGTAGAAGAACAACATCCACAAATAATGGTAATGACACTGGCTTCTTTTAACTCGGAAGACAAAATTTTGAACCAAGCCAAAAGAGAAGATTTGTTTGCAAACATTCCTTTTATTGAAGCTATTGGAAGAACAAATCCAATTATCATAATGGATGAACCACAAGAAGGAATGGACACTCCAAATTCCTTAAAACAAATTGCTAAACTCAATCCTCTTTTTAAAATTAGATATTCGGCAACTCACAAAGTTGTAAAAAACAAAATCTATCGTTTAACGCCTTATGACAGTTACAAACAAGGGTTGGTAAAAAAGATTGAAGTTTTAACCGTTACCGAAAAAAATGATGAAGCCACTTTAAAACTGGAACTAACAGAAATTAGAAACGGTAAAGGTCCTATTCAAACAAAAATTAAAGCTTGGCATCAATTAGCAAGTGGGAAAATTGAATTTAAGAATAGCAAATGGTTAAAAGATGGTAACAACTTAGGTAAAGTAACCAACAATCCAAGTTATTTAAAATATACGATTAGCAGAATAAACAAAAGCCTAAGGACTGGAAAATGGTCAGTTACTTTTTTTAATGGAGTCGAGATTTTTGAAAAACAAGCCTCTGGAAATGTACAAAGCATTTGGGTTTTACAATTAGAATGGCTCATACTTCGTCACTTTACAAAAAAACAAAAACTACAAGAAAAAGGCATCAAATGCCTTTCACTAATTTTTATTGATAAAGTAGCCAATTATGTAAGTGATGACCCAATAATCAAAAACCTATTTATTGAAAAGTATAAAGAAATATATCCTGAATTTCACGACAACAAAGAACCAACTGTAGAACATATTGAAATGATTCAAGGTTCTTATTTTGCGAAAACCACAAAAAATGAGTTTACAGATAACGAAACATCAATGCGAAAAAACAAAGACGTTTTTGATGCCATTCTAAAAGACAAAGAAGGTTTGTTAAGTTTTGGTGATTCCATTTCCAATAAAATTGAGTTCATTTTTTCACACTCCGCTCTCGGTGTTGGTTGGGATAATCCTAACATTTTTAACATTGCTACATTGAGCAATTCTTTTTCTGAAATTAAGAAACGTCAAGAAATTGGTAGAGGATTACGTATTTGTGTCAATGCAGATGGACAGCGTGTTTATGACAAACTAAATGTAGATGATGGGGAACGAATTAACCAACTGACCGTAATTCCGAATGAAACCTACGAAACCTTTGTAACGCAATATCAAGAGGAAATAAAAGAGATTTATGGAAGTCCAGATGCAGGTGCAGGAATGACCCATACACATAAAGGGCAAAAACAAAATGAAATTCATTTTAAGCGTAGCGAAAATGACACCATCAACAAAGCCTTTAAACGTTTTTGGAATGCTTTAGCCAAAAAAACAGATTATACAGTAGGTTTTAGTGAAGACACTTTAATTGAAAAAAGTATTGAAGCACTAAATAAAATTGAAATTGCCGATTATGTAGCGGAAGTGAGTAGTAGAACCATTGGTTCAATTACAGAGGATGGGATTGAAGATGAATATGGAGGAAAACAAGACTATAAACTAAAGGCTCATTTTAGCCCTTTAGATTTAATGGAAGAGTTGAGCGAAAACACAGGATTAAGCTATTCAGCTACCTACAAAATTCTAAAGGATATTAAACATAACGAGTTTATTAAAAATCCTCCTCAATTTATTCACAGGGCATCTGCATTAATTAAAAATATTGAACTGGAAGAAATGATAAGAGGATTGAATTATCATTTAACAGACGAAACCTTTCCTTTTGAATTCAACGATTTTGTAGAACAAAAAAATGCCAATCAGTACAGAGACACTCCAAATAGAGGGTTTTACAACCGAATGTTGGTTGATAGTGATATCGAAAGTCTTTTTGCTTTAGGGGCAGATTTAGATGATGAAATTGTTTGTTTTATGAAACTCCCTGCATACTACAAAATCCCAACTCCTATTGGAAACTACAATCCCGATTTTGGTATTGTAATGAAACGTAAAAGTTTAAGAAACGCCCACCTGCCGGATGGACAGGGAAAAGAAAGTGAGTTCTACTTTGTAATTGAAACCAAAGGAACAAACGACATCAACGATAAAAAAGCACTAAAAGAAAGTGAGGTTTACAAAATAGAATGTGCCATAAAGCATTTTACCACATTAGGAGTAGAAGTACAGTACAAAGCACCTGTTAAAGATTACCAATATTTTAAAACAGAAGCTACAAATACCATTAACGCATTAATTGAAGAAGCATGATGGGAAAAACAAAAAAAATAAACATTGAAGGTACAGAGATAACTGTTCTCTCTCAAAAGAAAGATGACTTTATATCTCTTACTGATATGGCTAAAAGTCAATTACAAGAAATTGTAATTATCAAATGGCTTAGTTTAAAAAGTACTATTGAATATCTCGGAGAATGGGAAGCTTTATATAACCCTGATTTTAATTATACCGAATTCGGTACAATTAAAAACGAAGCAGGTAGTAACAATTTTGTTCTATCGGTAAAAAATTGGATAGAAGCTACTAGTGCTATTGGTTTAACCGCTAAAGCTGGAAGATATGGAGGAACTTATGGACACAAAGACATTGCATTCCATTTTGGGATGTGGATTAGTCCAAAGTTTCAACTATTACTTGTAAAAGAATACCAACGCTTAAAGGAAGATGAAAGTGACAGACTAAAATTACAATGGAATTTTCAAAGAACACTTGCTAAAGTCAACTACAAAATTCATACAGATGCTATTAAAGAAAAACTTATTCCTATAGCATTAAGCAGTAAACAAACTTCTATTATTTACGCTAATGAAGCTGATGTACTTAATATGGCACTATTTGGAAAAACAGCAAAACAATGGCGAGATAAGAATTCTAACGAAAAAGGAAATATAAGAGATTTTGCTACCATCCAACAATTAGTAGTGTTATCAAATTTGGAAAGCATAAATGCAATGCTTATTCATCAAAACACATCACAAAAAGAGCGATTGATAAAACTCAATTCAATGGCAATTACCCAAATGAAATCGTTGGTAGAAAACATCACCATAAAGAAATTAGAAAATGAAAAATAAAGATACCGCCTTAAAAATATTTCAAGAACAAACCGTTCGTACTCATTGGGATGAGGAACAAGAAAAATGGTTTTTTTCTATCATTGATGTGATTGTAATATTAACAGAACAGAATAATTTTCAAGGAGGCAGAAACTATTGGAAAGTACTAAAACACAGACTTGTTAAAGAGGGAAATGAAACGGTTACAAATTGTAACCGTTTGAAAATGCTCGCACAAGATGGAAAAATGAGAATGACAGATATAGCTGATACAGAGCAATTATTTAGGCTAATACAATCCATTCCTTCAAAAAAAGCAGAACCCTTTAAACAATGGTTGGCAAAAGTAGGAACAGAACGTATTGAAGAAATTGAAGATCCCGAACTGGCTTTTGATCGTGCTATGGAAACATACCTCAAAAAAGGTTATTCTAAAGAATGGATAAATCAACGCCTAAAAAGCATAGAAATACGAAAAGAATTAACGGACGAATGGGATAACAAAGGCGTAAAAAAAGGAAGTGAGTATGCTATACTTAACAATGAGTTAACCAAAGCTTGGGCAGGCTTGGAAATAAAAGACTACAAAAAACTAAAAAGGCTAAAAAAAGAAAATCTGCGAGACAATATGAGCAATTTAGAATTGGTGCTAAATATGTTAGCAGAAGCTTCTACTACCGAAATATCTAAACAAAAGAACCCTAAAACTTTTAAAGAAAACAAGTCAGTAGCAAAAAAAGGTGGTAATGTAGCCAAAGCTGCTCGACTAAAATTGGAAAATACCACAGGTAAAAAAGTAGTAACAAAACTCAACGCCAAAACAATAACAAAAAAACTCAATAAATAAAATTATGTCCCGCAGATTTCGCAGATGAACGCAGAAAATAAGAACAAAAAAATCAACGAATATCAGCGAAATCTGCGGGAAAAATAATAATAATATGGAGCAATTAGACAAAATAAAATCACACGACTGGAACAAGGAAAGATTAGAAACTCTTAAAAAACTATATCCTGATTTGTTTGCAAATGAAGGAAAAGTAAATATCCATGAAATTGCCAAATTAATGGACTATGCAAGTGTAAACGAAACCGAACGTTACGAATTTAGATGGTTTGGTAAAAGCAATGCCAAACGAGAAGCTTTTACACCTACTGATGCAACATTGGTTTATGATGAAGATAGAAGCGTAAACCCTACCGAAAGCGAAAATATTATTATTGAAGGCGAAAATCTCGCGGTACTAAAACTATTGAGTAAAAGTTACCGTGAGCAAGTAAAGTGCATTTACATTGACCCACCTTACAATACAGGCAAAGATTTTGTGTACTCTGATAGTTGGAAACAAGACAAAGCAGCATATTGGGAAGATGCCGAAATGACCGAAAATGGTTACAAAATAGACAGTAATACTGAAACTGATGGACGTTTTCATAGCAATTGGCTCAATATGATGTACAGCCGATTGCTGATTGCAAGACAACTGTTGAAAGAAGATGGTGTAATTTTTATTTCTATTGATGATAATGAGGTACACCATTTAAGAAAATTATGTGATGA
>CAYRVY010000003.1:0-2905 GCA_964427695.1 uncultured Flavobacteriaceae bacterium | reverse complement strand
AAAAAAGTGAAGCCTACAAAGCAGGTTACAAAAAAATAAGCGATATTACCATAGAACGAAATAAACGAGTAATAGAAAATCTGCGAGCATCTGCGAAATCTGCGGGAGACCTTTTCAAAACAAAAGAAGAAAAAACAACAAGTTTAGGCTTTAAAGTATTCAAACTTCAAAAATCAAACTTCCCAAGAGTAGAATTTGCTCCAGACCCTGAAAAATCAGAAGAAGAAAATATTGAGCTACTTAAAAAATACATCAAAGACAAAGAAGCACAATTAGTTTCTGCTTTTAATAAAGATGAATTAATTACCGAAATATTAATCAAAAACGGTTTTAAACTCAATTACACCTTAACCAAACAAGAAGTATTCAAAAAAAATGAAATTCTACTTGCTACAGATGGTGACAAAGAAACTCTAATTTGTTTAGATGTAATTATTGCAGACGAAACAGTAGAACATTTTAAAACACATACAGACCAAAAGCTAATTGTTCTTGAGCGTGCTTTAGACACTACCAAAAAATGGAATCTAAAACACGCTATGGGCGATAAGTTTAATGCTTTTTAAAATTGTGTCCCGCAGATTTCGCAGATAAACGCAGAAATATAACTAATAAAATATCTGCGAGTATCTGCGAGATCTGCGGGAGAAAAACAAGAAATTATGACAGAAAACGACATATCATACAAAATAAGAGGAGCGATATTTAACATCTACAATGCTTTGGGGCCTGGATTATTAGAGTCTGTTTATGTAGCCGCATTTGTTTTTGAATTACAAAAAGAAGGGTTGAAAGTCAAAAGAGAAGTTCCAGTTCCTGTTTATTATGAAGGAGAAAAATTGGAAGTAGGTTTTAGGCTGGATTTGTTAGTTGAAAATAAAGTGATTATTGAAGTTAAATCTGTAGAGAATTTAGCAGAAGTACATCATAAACAAGTGCTAACATATTTGAAACTCACAAAATTAAAATTAGCCATCTTAATAAATTTCAATGTGGATAATATCAAATCTGGAATATTTAGAAAAGTAAACGGACTGTAAGAGTGTCCCGCAGATTTCGCAAATAAACGCAGAAACCAATCAGCGACTATCAGCGTAATCTGCGGGAAAAAATTATGAGAATACCATTAAACGAATTTGAACAACTCATTGATGAGAAAATCCTAAAAAGAGGACTTTCTTACTTTAATGGTGGAGCAATTATTGATTTCGTAGAAATTTCAACTGGAGAATATGAAGCCATTGTTTCGGGAACGGAAGAATACACCGTTCAATTAGAAATCAGTAACAATACTATTGTAGAACATAATTGTGATTGCCCTTATGATATGGGACCTGTTTGCAAACACGTAGTAGCGGTAATTTTTCATTTACAACAAGATAAATTAGAATTGCATCTGCGAACATCTGCGAAATCTGCGGGAAACAGAAAGAAAAAAACAAAGTCTATTTCTCAACAGGTCAAAGAATTGCTAAAAGCAATTTCACATAACGAATTGATAGAATTTGTTCAGGAAAACAGCAAAAAGGATAAGAAATTTAGAAATTATTTTTTAGCATCATTTGGTCATTTAAGTCAAAATCAGTCTAAAGAATTTTATCAAAAACAAATTCATTCTATTTTGCAAACAGCCGCAGGAAGAGACGGCTGGATTGGTTGGTCTGACATGAAGTATGTGGTCAACACCACCGAACCGTTTTTAGAAAATGCAGAAAAATATTTAGCGAATAATAATTTTGAAAATGTATTTTTCATAAGTGCTGCTTTATTAGAAGAAATGACAGAAGCTTTTCAATATGGAGATGACAGTAATGGTGATTTAGGCTATTTTATAGAGTCAGCTATGGAGTTACTTTCAAAATTAGCACACGAGAATCTTCCTCAAACCTTAAAAGAGGAAATCTTTGAATATTGTATTTCTTCCTTTAAACAAGAGTTATTTGAAGGTTGGGATTGGCATTTAGGAGTGTTACATATTGCTTGTGAATTAACCGAAAAAGAAAGTGATGCCGACATAATACTTCGTTGTTTGGATTCGGTTAATGGGAGATATGAAATTGAACAAGCTCAATCCTTTAAGCTAGATTTATTAAAAAAGTTTAAAGATGAAAAAGAAGTTGAAAAGTATATCAATAAACACATTTCAAACTCATCGATAAGAACCAAAGAGATAGAAAAAGCATTTAAAAACAAAAACTTTGAAAGAGTCATAAAACTTTCAAAAGATGGTATTAAATGTGATGAGAACGATAAACCTGGCTTAGTTAAAGTTTGGTACAATTGGCTACTAAAAGTCGCTCAACATCAAAAAGATGTTCCCAAAGTAATTAAATACGCAAGGTTTCTATTTATTGATAATTTTCACCCTGAACAGGATTATTATCAAATTCTAAAAGATATTATTGATGACGCAAAATGGCATCCATTTTTAGAAGAAATAATAAAAGAGATAACACCTAAAAACAGATGGACATACACAGAGTTAATACGAAAAATTTACATAAAAGAAGAATGGTGGGATAGGTTATTTATTATGCTAAAACAAAATTTATCAATGGAAAACATTCGGCAGAATGAACAGTATTTAACAAAAGACTATTCATCTGAATTAATTGAATTGTATAGTGAAAGAATTACGAATTATGTAGAAAAATTTGTTGGACGAGACCATTATCAAACAGCTTGTAGATATTTACGCAGAATGAAAAAATTGGGAGGAAATGACCGAGTCAATGAATTAATAGAATTGTTTAGAAAGCAATACCCGCAACGCAAAGCATTAATGGACGAATTAAATCGAGTGTAAATGCCAACACTAAAAGTCATACAATTACTCACTTCTTGTCAATTTATTAAATTGGTGTTCGTGAATGCTTCGCATTTGCCAAGTCGCTCAAAAAGCCAA
>CAYRVY010000002.1:0-27096 GCA_964427695.1 uncultured Flavobacteriaceae bacterium | reverse complement strand
ACGTATTTTATCTATAGAACAGCAATTATTTTCAGAATTGGTACATTGGTTGAGTAGGTACATAAAACCAGTACAGCAAAATGCACATTTAATTGGTCAATTAGATTGTTTGTGTGGTTTTGCGCAATTGGCAAAAGCCAATAAATATGTGTATCCAACGATAGATGATTCTTTCGATTTAGATATAAAGGATGGACGACATCCTGTTATTGAAAAGCAATTGCCATTAGGTGAAAGTTATATAGCAAACGATTTATTTTTAGATAGAGAAGCACAGCAAATAATTATGATTACTGGACCAAATATGTCTGGTAAATCAGCAATTTTACGTCAAACAGCATTAATAGTATTGTTAGCACAAATAGGCAGTTTCGTGCCTGCTAAATCGGCAAGAATTGGACTTGTAGATAAAATTTTTACAAGAGTAGGAGCGAGCGACAATATTTCGATGGGAGAATCGACCTTTATGGTAGAGATGAATGAAACCGCTTCCATATTAAATAATATTTCTGAGCGTAGTTTAGTGTTATTAGACGAAATAGGAAGAGGCACAAGTACTTATGATGGTATTTCAATCGCTTGGGCAATTAGTGAATATCTACATGAACATCCAAGCAGAGCAAAGACATTATTTGCTACTCATTATCATGAGTTAAACGAAATGACTGAAACTTTTGAGCGCATAAAAAACTTTAACGTATCTGTAAAAGAGCTAAAGGATAATGTTTTGTTTTTACGGAAACTTGTTGAAGGAGGGAGTGCTCATAGTTTTGGGATTCACGTCGCAAAAATGGCAGGAATGCCACAGCAAGTTATTCATCGGGCTAATAAAATCTTAAAGCAATTAGAAAAGTCACATTCTAGTGAAGAATTAACAAACAAGGTCAAATCTTTAAAAGACGAGATGCAATTAAGTTTTTTTAATTTAGATGATCCCTTGTTAGAAGAGATTAAAGATGAAATTTTACATTTAGATATTAATACATTAACTCCTGTTGAAGCATTGATGAAACTGAATGAAATTAAGAGGATGTTGCACAAAAAGAAAAGAGCATAAAAAACATGCTTTTTTAAGAAAAAGCCTTTGGTATTATTATAATTGTTTTAAATTTGCACCCGCCTACGCACAGGAGTTCGCTTAGGTGGGCAAGACCGCAATAATAAATGCACGTTCATTAAAAAACTACGCGAAAGTAGCTCAGGGGTAGAGCATCACCTTGCCAAGGTGAGGGTCGCGGGTTCAAATCCCGTCTTTCGCTCTATAACTGTTTGAAATATACCAAGCTGAAGTGGTGGATCCCGATAGCTATCGGGAGGCAGACATTAAGTTAATGCTGAAGTGGTGGAATTGGTAGACACGTTGGACTTAAAATCCAATGGCCTGTAAGGCCGTGCGGGTTCAAGTCCCGCCTTCAGTACGTAAAAGCCGACTTTAACGAGTCGGCTTTTTATTTTAGGTACAACATAGGTACAACATTTTGTATTTTTCATCATTAACATTCAAATTGATTTAGATTGATTTCATTTCTTTCTAATTAAAATTTGGATGGATGAATATTAATTCATTTTAGGTTAGAATATATTCTTCATTTAGTCTCACTCCTGCTAATTTAAATTTCACATAGTTTTTTAATTCACTTACCGAGTCCCGCCATTACCTTTTTTTGTCAGCAAAACAACAACATTCAGTTTTGAACAACTGCATAAAGCCAGGCTCCCTTCGGCTCCGTTCAGGGTAAACCTTTGCCTCGCTCTTTTTTATAAGTCTTATCAAAGCTGAATATTGAATCACAACAAGCATCAAAAAAAGGTAACAGCTGATGGCTCTATGGGAAGTAAATCAAAATATAGAACTATGAAATCATCTCAAAATATCCAAAAAGGAAGTGAAACTAAAAAAAAATCAAAAAGGAAAACGCTTCTGGATATAATAAAGAGACTTCTAAAATTTAATTCATTGCTAATCAAATAATTATATGTATGTTGTAAAACATAATTATAATAAATATGTATAAAACAAGAGGAAATAAAGGTTTATTTGATGAAGAATTCACAAAAGAACAATTATCATCAATAGGTAATCCATTAGAAGCCATAAGCAAAGTGATTGATTTTGAATTGTTTCGAGAATCATTAGAAAATACGTTATTAAACACCAACAAAAAAAACAATGCTGGAGCAAAACCATATGATGTGGTAATGATGTTCAAAATATTGATACTTCAACGTTATTACGGACTAGGAGATAGTCAAGTTGAATACCAAATATTAGATAGAATGAGTTTTAAAACATTTTTAGGATTAGAAACAGGAGATAAAGTTCCAGACGAAAAAACAGTATGGAGTTTTAGAGAACGAGTAACAAAAACGGGACTAGTGTTAAGTTAATCATCAATTGACGGATAAAGTTTTCTTAATTTCACTCTTGACTCTTTAGTTGTGAATTGCCAATTTATAGAGCTTTCTTTATTATTTCTATGGTTTTGCCAAGCCATTACCTCTTCTTTAATTTTTTCTATGGTGTCTATATGCCTGTTTAGACATTGACCATTTAATACATGTAATTCTATTTCTTCCATATTGAGCCAACTCCCATGCTTTGGTGTATAGATAAATTCAAATCTATCCCATAGTCTTTTGGCTTCTTTGGCTTCAAATGTTTCATAAAATGCAGAAGCGACATGAGTGTTAAAATTATCCATGACTAACAAGAGAGGTTAACAAATGGGATGGAGATTACAGTACAACTCTTGCTAATTGGAACGCAAAAGATGAGTATTTAAATAAAAGAAATAGAGACAAAATAAACTCCTATAATCGACTAAAAATATTTGTATATCGAGGTCTTTTAAGCGGTTGGTCTCTTGAGCAAATATCTGGAAGATTAAAATTAAATTATCCTAATGACCCAATAATGTCTATCTCTTACGAAGCCATTTATATGCACATTTATGCACATCGTCAAGCTCGTTTAAATCGTAAATTAATAGCTCTTTTACCTTATAAAAAAACACAACGAAGAAGAGCAAATGCAACAAGTAAACGCGGCGTTAAAATCAAAGATCAAACAAGCATTGATGACAGACCAAAATACATCGAAAAAAGAGAAGAAATAGGACATTGGGAAGGCGATTTAGTAGTCGGGAAAGGACAGAAAAGTGCAATAGGGACACTAGTCGAGAGAAAAGCAAGATATACTTTTATTGTAAAACTTAAAAACCGAAAATCTGCTACAGTAAGAAAAGGTTTTACTAAAGAATTTAATCAAATGATACCCTTTTTACAAAGCCTCTAACATACGATAATGGTATGGAAATGGCTGAGCATAAAAAGTTCTCAAATCATACTAAAAAGCCTGTCTATTTTGCGCATCCATATTCCTCTTGGGAAAGAGGAACCAATGAAAATACAAACGGACTCATTAGACGCTTTTTCCCTAAAAGAACTGACTTCAATAAAATCTCTGAAAACCAATTGAAAATTGTTCAAGAAAAACTAAATAATAGACCCAGAAAAGTACTTGGATACAGAACACCAAAAGAAGTTTTTCAATCCGAATTATTAAATCTAAATTTTAAAAAATATGATGATGTTGATAAGGCTTGTTGAACTGGAACTAACTCGACCAAAGAAGAGTTATTCTATTCCAATAATGCCACGATTTAAAAACAAAATTAAACTCGTATATTTGAGTAATGTTTAAGTAGTAAAAGTTAACGCTTTGTTGCGTTAGAACCTTGAATCCAAGCAATATA
Organism: uncultured Flavobacteriaceae bacterium; assembly: GCA_964427695.1. Lineage (GTDB taxonomy): Bacteria > Bacteroidota > Bacteroidia > Flavobacteriales > Flavobacteriaceae > PRS1. Next base: position 23,341 of record CAYRVY010000002.1, on the reverse strand, counting down.
TAATCAATGCCAAGCATTGAAATTAAACGCCCTGTACTCTTGGCACAGGGAAATTTACTAATTGGAGGAGTTATCTTTACTCTTATCTTAAAATTAAGATTGATTTTAACAACCCAATGATTAAAAAAATGTTAAAAACTAAAGATTTATTATTAGGCTTTATTATCATATTTTTTATCTCTTGTAATAATAATTCTATTACACTAGATGATACAAGTGTTCTGAAGCTAGATTTAAAATCTGAAATTGTGAAGAACACTAATGAATATGGTTTAGGGGCTTCAAAAATTTTAGATAAAAAATATACTGTTCAGCAATTGGATAACTCGAATGGGCTTTCAAATAGTTCTGTTAATACCATATTTCAGGATTCTGAAAATTTAATTTGGATTGGCACATGGGACGGTCTAAATAGATACGACGGAAATAAATTTAAAATATTCAGACCTGAATTAAACAATGAAAATAGTTTAAGTAATCAAGTAATACTTAAAATTGAAGAAGATGATATTGGTCAAATATGGATATTGACGATGAATGGGATAAATCGTTATAATAAAAAAACAAATACATTTCAGCAGTATTATTTTTCGACAGAAAATAAACCCCAATTATCACAATTTGAATTCAATATAGCCATAGATAGTTCAAAAAAAGTTTTTTGTGCTGTAAAAAATTGGGGGATTGGTTACTTTGATGGAGATGATTTCCAATTGTTGGATGCTGTGAACCTTCCAACAGAGTCAGTAAAAAAGATGGAATTTATACCAACTGGGGAATTACTTGTATTATTTGTAAACAACGAACTATATTCATTGGTTATTGAAACCAGCAATGAAGGTAAAAAATTCGTTTCACAAGTTAAAATGGTTTCAAACAATATTCAAGATCAAGAAAAGGGTGTTCCCAATGATTTTGAAGATGTATCTGAAAGGTTTACGTTTTCTGATGAAATAGAGTATTTTGTTTTAGATAGTTTAGAAAGTAGGGTGGATGAATCATGGTTATATCAATTGAAAAGCCAAAATAGATTAAAAATAATTCGAGGAAGTGAAAATGTAATTTGGATAGGTACTGATGGGGATGGGATATTTAAAATTTATCCAAACAAAAAGTCATTTAATCTACTCTCTAAAGACAAAGTCCCTGAGTTTAAAGGAGGTATTGTTAGGGTGTTTTCTGAAGTTAAGAATAATTCTTTTTGGGTTGGAACAAAGGGAAAAGGATTGTTCCGTTTTCCTTCTGAATTTTATTTAAATCCAGAAGAACCGTTAGCATATGAGGTTTTTAATGAGAGCAATAGCACATTAAACAATGCTGTTTACGCACTATGTAAGGGGCAAGACAATTTGATGTTTATTGGTACGGATGGGGATGGAATCAATGTTTTTGACTTAAAAAAATCAAAGTTCATCAATTGGTCAGAAATTTTGGGAAGTGAACAATGCGGAGATTTTAAATCTGTATATACGATTTTTCAAGACAAAAAAGGCTTTATATGGCTTGGAACATATGGTTATGGGTTAATTCGTTTCAAAATAGAACGATTAGGAGAAAGTTTAAAAATTTCAAAATTTAAAAGATACCTTGCAAGTGATTCTATTGATGGAGCTCTTAGCAGTAATATTATTTATTCAATTGTCCCAAAGAATAATAATCAACTTTGGCTTGGGACACGATTGGGCGGTTTAAATCTATTTGATAAGGAAACAGGATTGTTTAAAGTTTATAAAAACAAAAAAGATGATTCGCAAAGCTTATCTAATAATGATATTTTATGTTTACATATTGATGCTGAAAGCAGACTTTGGGTAGGTACAAGTTTTGGATTGAATTTATTAGAAGATTTTAAAAATGATGGGGAGGTAGTTTTCAAAAGATTTACTGTTAAAGAAGGGCTTCCTAACAATACCATTCATGGAATAGTTTCTGATAATAATTCTAATTTATGGATAAGTACTAATTTTGGATTGTCCAATTTTATATTGGATGAATCCAAATTCATCAATTTTACACAAAATGAGGGCTTACAAAATAATGAGTATTCAGATGGTGCCTATTATCATGATTCTTCAACAGGATTCGTTTTTATGGGTGGAATAAAAGGATTTAATTATTTTCTCCCTTCTAAAATTATAGAATCTACCTATATACCTGATTTACTTATTGATAAAATCATTGGACAAAATCAGGAAGAACCTTATTATCAGGGATTAGTAATATCTTCAGGTTCTAAGTCATATCCTTCTATTGTATTAGATCATAATCAAAACTTTTTTGATATTGAATTGTCAGCCCTAACATATATAAATAATGAAAAGTGTCAATATGCGTATCAATTAAAAAATTTCGATCAGGATTGGAAAACAATTAAAAATCGAGGAAACATATCTTATACCAATGTTCCGCCAGGAGAATATTCATTGTGGCTAAAATGGTCAAATAGTGATGGGGTTTGGAGTAATTCTGTTCGGGCTATTGATATTGAAATTAAACCTATTTTTTGGCGCTCAAATGTTGCTATTCTAATATATTCTTTATTGTTTTTTCTTTTCCTTTTATTTGTCTTTAGCTATTATAAAAAGCGTCTATTATTGAAGCAAAATATTATTTTTCAAAAAAGAGATGAAGAAATTCACCAAAACAGACTCACCTTCTTTACCAATATAGCTCATGAACTTCAAACCCCTTTAACTTTGATAGTTGGACCATCTCAAAAACTTTCAGATTCAGGGATCTTTAGTGGGACGAATCAGAAGTTTATAAATATGATTCAGAGAAACGCTTCGAGATTACTTTTTTTGACACAACAATTACTTGAATTCAGAAAAGCTGAATATGATCATTTGGAGGTAACAATACAGCAATTTGACTTGGTTAATTTGACCGAACAAATTGCAGAGTTATTCGATGAATGGGCACTACAAAAAAATATTGATTACAAACTGGAATTACCCTCTGAATTAAAGGGGTGGTTTGATAAGGATAAAATTGAAAAAATAGTATTTAACTTGCTATCTAATGCTTTTAAATATACTCCTGAAAATGGAAAAATTAAAATAAGATTTTTCATCAGTACTGTTGATGTTAGAACCTTAAATATTAAGGTGTCAAATACAGGAAAGGGTATTTCAAAAGAAAAATTAGATTATGTATTTAATCGATTTTTCTTGGGCGATAATGGTAAAGATTCAGATACAAACAAGTTTAGAACCGGGATTGGATTAGCATATATTAAAAAGTTGATTAGAGTATTAAGGGGTGAAATTGTAGTTTCTAGTAAAGCAAATAAAAGTACAATCTTTACTGTTTCGCTTCCTTGTAGTAAAGAGGCCTTTAATGAAAATGAATTAGATAAAGATGTTAGTCAGGTTTTGATTTCCTCACACCTCAAAGATATTCTCGATAACGTTTCAACTGGCAATGAAGATTTTTCAAATAAGGTCTCATCACTTGAAGATATTTTAAACAAACGTAAAACTGTGTTAATTGTTGAAGACGAAAGAGAGATACACGTATTGCTAAACGAATTATTAAAAGAGAAATATAAAATTATTAATGCATACAATGGGGTTCAAGCCTTAAAAATTATAGAAAAGGATTTACCCGATATTATTGTTAGTGATATAATGATGCCTGAAATGGATGGAATAGAGCTTTGTAAAAAAATTAAAACCGATCTTGTTACGTGCCATATCCCTTTAATATTGCTTACAGCAAAAAATTCGATTTCACATCGTATAGAAGGATTAGAAAGTGGGGCAAACGCCTATATTCCAAAACCCTTTCATCCAAATCATTTACTGGTGAGGATACAAAAACTTTTAGAGGAAAAAGAACTTATATTAAAGCATTTTAAGCAAGACACATTTGATGAAAACCTGCCTAATCTCTCTTTAGAAAGTAAGGATACCGATTTTATAAAAAAGGTAATTGCACTGATAGCTGAAAATATTGAAAACGAAAATCTACAAAGCCTATATATAGAGAAAGAATTAGGAATGAGTAGTTCGCAATTATATCGTAAAATTAAACAAATATGTGGCTTTTCACCAGGAGACTTAATTAGAACTATTAGATTAAAACATGCTGCAAAACTTTTGCGAAATACCTCATTCACGGTATCTGAAGTGTGTTATCAATCAGGTTTTAATAACCGTTCTTACTTTTACCGGGAGTTTAAAAAAATCTACAAAAGGACTCCTAAAAATTATCAGCTTGAGCATAAATCAAATTTAGACCTCTAACAATTCTTTTAAATACTTAAAAATCACATAGTGTACATGTCAGTGTACACTATTGGTGAAATAGTGCACAGAATTAAAACACTTGCTATTTACATTTGGGAGAAGAATAGAAGTCTTTCTTTAAATTTTAAAAATTATGAAACAAATTTATTTTTACAAACTCTTAATTATAGGAGTTATGCTTTTTGGAAGCACTTTGTTTGCACAAACAGTTACAGGCGTTATTTCAGATGTCAATGGAGTTCTGCCTGAAGTAAATGTGCTTGTAAAAGAGACATCAAATGGGACCTCAACAGATTTTGATGGAAAATATACTCTGGATAATGTAGCTTCTGACGCTGTTTTAGTTTTTAGTTATATAGGATATGTGTCTCAAGAGGTATCCGTTGATGGAAAGAGTGTAATTGACGTTGTGTTAACTAAAGATAAAGAAGCATTAGATGAGGTAGTACTTGTTGGTTATTCAACAAGAAAAAAGTCTACCATAACAGGAGCTGTTTCTATTATTGATTTGTCAGATATGGAGAAAACAAGAGTAACAAATGTTGCTCAAGCCATGCAAGGACAAATTGCAGGAGTGCAAGTAACGTCAAGCTCTGGAGCTCCAGGCGATCCAATACAAATACGTATTCGTGGAGTAGGAACCATTGGAAATAATAATCCTCTATATGTAATAGATGGTATTCCTTCTCGTGATATTTCTTTTTTAAATCAGGCAGATATTAAATCAATGACTGTTTTAAAAGATGCAGCATCAGCAGCAATTTATGGTTCAAGAGCATCTGGTGGTGTGGTATTGATTACTACAAAAAGTGGCGTAAAAGGAAAAACACGTTTTGGTTTGAGTTATTATACCGGAATTAGTAGTATTACTAACCTTCCTAATATGTTAAATGCTGATCAATATATAAATACTCTTGAAAAAGCATGGAACAATACCTTTACAGGAGCAAATCCTTATACTGCTGATAGAGGGAGGTCTGATTTTGCTGATACAGATTGGCTTGATGAATTGTTCGAACAAGGAACATCGCAAGAATTACAATTTACGGCTAGTGGAGGAAGTGATAAAACACAATTTTTAATATCTTTAGGTTATTATAGCCAAGATGGAGCTGTAATTTATGACAACGATAGATTCAAAAAAATAAACTATAGAACTAATATAAATATAGATTTAACCGATCGTTTAAAAATAGGAACCAATCTTCAATTATCATATTCTTCACAGGATAAAACTGCTGCAAAAGGAGAAAGCTTAATTAGATTTGCTTTATTAAGAGCTCCTGTTTTAGCAGTTAAAAAAGATGTTAATGACCCTACTTATTCAGTAAGGGATCCTTTTACTGATATGCCATTTTTTACACCAACAAATTATGATCAAGGATTGCAAAGAACGATGTATGAAATGGTCGGTAACCCAATTGCACAAGCCTTTTTTACAGACGATGTGCGAAAAATCTATAAAACATTTGGAAATGTATATGGAGAATATTCCTTTTTAAAAGATAAGGAGCTAACCTTTAGAACCAATGTAGGTTTAGATTTATCGTTTTTCCATAATAAAGCATTTTTTGAGAATTATGGTGATGATGATGGAGGCGGAAGCGCAATAGATCAAGGATTGGGAAGACGGAATAGGCCTAATAGGTTGAGTGAGTCAAGAGGAGAAGCTTATACAATTACTTTTAATAACACTTTAAATTATGTAAAAACATTTGGTAATAAACATGATTTTAGTACTTTAATTGGTACAGAATATATTACCAATTATGAATCTTCGATTGGAGCAAGCAGAGCACGTTTTCCATTTACAGATGATGAATTTAGATTTTTAGATTTCGGTGGTACAGATCTTGATGTTTGGAATAGTGGATCTGCTTCTGAATGGGCATTATTCTCATACTTTGGATCAGCGTCATATATGTTTGATAATAAATATATGGTAACTGCTAATTTAAGAGCGGATGCTTCATCAAAATTTGCTGAAAATAATCGTTGGGGATATTTCCCTTCTATTTCTGCTGGATGGAAGATTTCTGATGAAAGTTTTTTAAACGATGTAGATTGGTTATCTAATTTAAAATTAAGAGCAAGTTGGGGGCAGGTAGGAAATCAAGAAATTGATAATTATACCTTTTTAACTTTAATTAGTCAAGTTGATGGAATTATTACAACAAACCGTTTTGGTAATCCCGATTTAAAATGGGAGACTTCTACCCAAACAAACATTGGTTTGGATGTTGGTTTATTTAATAATAAGTTAGCGGTATCAATGGAATATTTTGATAAAAACACTACAGATATATTGTTACCTATTAGTTTGCCATCTGTAGTTGGGAATGTACAACCTACTATTTTAAACGCTGGAGAAGTTAGTAATAAAGGATTCGAATTTTCTTTAAATTATAGAAATTCAGAAAACGAATTTAAATACAATATAAATGCAAACTTTGCTACCTTGTCTAATAATGTTGAAAAATTACATCCAAATTTACCTAATATTTCCGGAGATGTAACAAGAACAGAGGTTGGACAACCATTAGATGCCTATTATGGTTATAGAATGATTGGGATTTACCAAAATCAAGCTGAAATAGATAGCCATTTAAGTGGAACGGTAAACGCTACTGCAAAGCCAGGAGATATTAAATTTAAAGATATAAATGGAGATGGAATAATCAGTTCTGATGATAGAGAATTCATTGGATCTCCTATACCAGACCTTACTTATGGTCTGTCTTTTTCATCTACGTACAAAGGATTTGATTTTTCTTTGCTTTTTCAAGGCGTAGAAGGTGTTGATAGATATAACGATGGAAAACAAATAGTGGATTTCGATACACGACCATTTAACTATTCTACAGCAATTTTAGGAGCCTGGGACGGAGAAGGAAGCACCAATACAAGACCAAGAGTTGCTTTTGAGGATAATGGAAGTAGTAGAAAATCCAGTATTTTTGTTGAAGACGCTTCTTATTTTCGTCTTAAAAATATAGAAGTTGGTTATACAATAGAATCGATAAAAGGAATTCAAGATATACGTTTTTATATCTCTGGTCAAAATTTATTTACATCAACGGACTACACAGGTTTAGATCCAGAAACTGTAGATTTAAAGGATAAGGGAACATATCCATCATCAACATCGGTTTTATTTGGTGTTAATTTTAATTTTTAATCTTTAAAAATTGTTAATTATGAAAAATATATTTAAAAGTATAGTTATGGTTTTCTTCTTTACAACTCTTGTAGGTTGTGTAGATGAACTAGAAAAAGATCCAATAGGACTTCTAACTCCGGAACAGGTTGATTCAAACCCTTCGGCTGTTACATTAGAGTCTTCTGTGATATCATCGTATGGGACGCTTAAAAGCACCTTAAACGGTATTATTCCTGGTTGGAAATGGAATTTAGGAACAGTTTTTAGAAACGATATTATTTTACAAGACATTGCATCTAATGATATGAATAAAAAGTGGAACCCTGATGGAGATCAACCGTGGATGGATGAATTATCTGATTTTAGTTTCACGTCTGAAAATCAGGCTTTCAATGGAATATGGGTGTATAATTATGAGGGTATTAGTAGAGTAAATCTTGCTATAAGTTTTTTAACAGATGCTGAAATAGTTCAAGGATCAGGAATGAGTGATGCTCGTAGAAATCAACTATTATCAGAAGCTTATTTCTTAAGAGCTTACTACTATTTTGATTTGGTAAATAATTTTGGTGATGTGCCATTAGTACTAGCTTCACCAGAGTCTTTTGATGAAGCGTTTTCTGTATCGGTAAAAGCTCCTGCGAATGAAATTAGAGCACAAGTCAATCAAGATTTAACTGATGCTAAAGCATTAGCAGTCAATGATAAATATCCTGTTCCTGCTGAACCATGGAGAGCGTCAAAAGGCGCAATTATTGCATTGCAAGCTAAACTTGCATTGTTTAATGAGGATTGGTCAACAGTATTAAGTTTAGTTTCAGAACTTGATGCATTGGGAAATTATAGCCTAAATGCTAACTATTTTGATAGTTTTGATGCTAATCTTGAGTTTACAGATAATGAAGTGATTTTTGCCTATGATCACCGTTCAAATGAAACGCCTAATAATAATAATGGTCTTCGTTTTGTAGTTGGATGGGGATTTTTTGCGCCTACTGATGATTTTATTTCAGCCTTTGAGGCTAATGACCCTAGATTATTATATACTACTACCGGTACTTCAACCGATAAACGTTCATTTAAAATAATTGGGTCAACCACAGATATGATTGACTATGGTAATAAAGTTTATATCCGTTATGCTGACGTATTGCTTTGGAAAGCAGAAGCAATGAATAATACAGGAGATCCTACAGGTGCTGTTACGATAATTAATCAAATAAGAGCAAGGGCGCGAACAAGTCAAACTGCTGATGGTTCTGTTATCCCTTCAGGCACATTGCCTGATAGAGCAAGCTCTACAAGTCAATCTGAAGTCATGGGTTGGTTAATGTCTGAAAGAAGAGTTGAATTAGGTTTTGAATCTCAAAGATTTAATGACTTAAAGAGATGGGGAACAGCCCAATCGGTACTTACAGCACTAGGAAGAAATTTTCAAGAACACAATAACCTTTACCCAATCCCACAACTTGATATAGACAAGTCAGGAGGATCCATTACGCAAAATCCTGGCTATTAATGGATTGGTTATATAGTCCAAAAAGATTTGAAGTAGTTTAATAATTATATTTGGATTGGTTTGTTAAGAGAAGTAGTTTTAAGTAATTTCTACTTCTCTTTTTTTAAACTATTTATAACCCCTTTTTATTGAATTATTAGATGATTGATATATCCAAACGTTATAAAAAAAATCCGTTGTTATCTCCAGGTGATTTAAAACCTAGTGATGAAAATATGATAATTGAATGCCTACTCAATCCAGGGGTCTTCGAATTTAATGGAAAAACAGGATTACTTATTAGAGTAGCAGAACGGACTATTCAAGAAGAAGGTGCAGTGGCTATTCCTATTTACAATGATGAAGGTAAGGTAGAGATTATTAAATTTAATCTTGACGACCCTAAATTTGATGCTTCAGATCCTAGAGTTATTAATTACGACGGGATTGATTATTTAACAACTATATCTCACTTTAGGTTACTTTTTAGTGATGACGGAACAACGTTTTATGAATCGGAAGAATATCCTTCAATTTTTGGAGAAGGCGAATATGAATCCTATGGCATTGAAGATTGCCGTGTGTCTAAAATAGAAGACACCTATCATCTTACCTATACCATGGTGTCCTCCAATGGAGTAGGAGTTGGATTGAGAACTACAAAGGATTGGAAGAATTTTGAGAAAAAAGGAATGATTTTTAGTCCTCACAATAAAGACTGTGCGCTTTTCGAGGAGAAAATAAAAGGTAAATACTATGCTTTACACCGTCCCAGTAGCCCAGAATTAGGCGGTAATTATTTATGGTTAGCAGAATCGCCCGATGGAATCCATTGGGGAAATCACAAGTGTATTGCTAAAACACGAAATGGAAAGTTTGATAGCAGTCGTTTGGGTGCAGGTGCTGCACCTATTAAAACTAAAAAAGGTTGGTTAGAAATTTACCACGGTGCTACTGCAGATAATAGATATTGTTTAGGAGCTCTTTTATTAGACCTTGATGATCCTTCAAAAGTAATTGCAAGATCAGAAGAACCTATTATGGAACCAATTGCTGAATATGAAAAAACGGGATTTTTCGGAAATGTAATCTTTACTAATGGACATACTGTTAATGGAGATACTATTCAAATGTATTATGGAGCTTCAGATGAGTTTGTGTGTTTAGCAACCCTATCTATTAATCATATTTTAAAAACATTAAACCAACAATAACTATGGGAATATTAGCAAAAGTAGGATTAAAAGATTTTACAAGAAGTGCGAAAATATTAATAATTACCAATACAATTTATGCTTTGGTACTACCAGTCGTAGATATTTTTGTAGCGTCATATATTATGCGAAACTCAAACGATCCATCCAAAGTTATATTATATCAGTTAGCAATATACATAGGTATTCCTATTACTTTCTTCATAAATGGTTATTTATTAAATAAGATCAATATCAAAATATTATTCTCACTTGGGATGATACTTAGCGGTATTTCAATGGTGTTTATGATGTTTTTAAAAGAAATTAATTATTTTGGATTGATATCGGCTGGTTTAATAATGGGAATGTCATTTGGTTTGTACTGGGCCAATAGAGATTATCTTGTACTCTCAACTACAAAAGATAAAATACGAAATTTTTATTATGGATTAGAGACTTTTATTTATACAATTATAGCATCGATTATACCTGTTATTATAGGCTGGTATTTAATAACTGGTAGTGGAAATTCAGGAGAAGAAGCAACAAATGAATCGGTAAACGCAAGTTATAGAGTGATAACAGGTATAGTTTTTATCATAACAATTATTGCCTCAATAGTATTTCATTTTGGAAAATATGAAAAACCAAAAAGCGAGAAATTTTTGTACTTCAAATTTCACAAACTCTGGAGAAAAATGATTCAGCTTTCAGTGTTAAAGGGGTTAGCTCAAGGTTTTATTGTTACAGCACCTGCTATGCTAATGATGAAATTCTTCCATTCAGAAGGAGCTTTAGGTTCAGCTATATCCATAGGTGCAATTATTTCAGCAGTAATTATGCTTATTTTAGGTAAATTTTCAAAACCTAAACATCGGTTAATTATTTTTAATGTTGGATTAATAGGTTTTTTCCTTGCGTCTTTTTTTAATGGTTTATTATTTAGTACAACAGGAGTGATACTATTTATGTTTTTGTTGTTAATTTCCAGACCTATTCTTGATATAGCCTATTTTCCTATACAGTTAAAAGTTATTGATATACTTTCAAAACTTGAAAACAGGAATGAGTTTTCTTATTTATTAAATCATGAGTTTGGTTTATTTGTTGGGAGATTTATAGGAGCAGGTACTTTTTTGGTTATCGCTTATTTTATAAATGCAGATATTGCCTTGCGGTATGCATTATTAATCATTGGTACAGCACAATTACTTTCTATAATTATTGCAAAACAACTTATAAAACAACAAAAAATAGTAGAAGATGAAAATAAATAGAATATTTTGTTTTGTAGTTCTTGCTGTAAGTTTATTTCTTATTTCATGTAATAATGATACATCAAAATTTGAGATGGTTAATCCTGTTAAACAAGAATTAATAAAGCGAGTTGAGGGAATGCCTAATTTACCCAAACCATTTAAAATTCTTGATTTTAATCAACTAGCGAAAGATTTCGATGAAAAAGTGTATGATTTAAATCAAACTGGAAAATATTGGCCATTGATTTGGAAAGATAATTCGCGTAAAAACTTTGATCAGGAAACGTTTGGAATATTTACGGCAATGGGAGATGTTAGACAAGGCATTAACAATCATAAAGGAATATTTCATGAGTCTTTAGCCACTATTGGTTCTGTATTAGGTGCCAGTATTGTTGGAATTGACAAGTCAAACCAAAAAGGAGAAAATTATGTTGGGATGTTAAAAAACTATTTTAATAGTGACACAGAATGGAATATTATCATGAATAATACCTGTCCTGAGGTTGCTTTATTAGGAGGAGGTTATGCGAGAGATTGGTGGTATGATGTATACCCCAATATGCTATTTTATGCCGTAGCAGACCTATACCCGGAAGAAAAGGATTATGAATACATACTTCGCTCAATAGCTGATAAGTTTTACCTTGCCGATTCGATATTAAATGGAAACTATTCTCATACCTTTTTTGATTACGCTACTATGAAGCCAAAGGAAAACTGGATAGTTGCACAAGAAGATGTTGCTGCAGGACATGCTTATGTATTATATTCAGCCTACCAAAAGTTTAATAACCCTAAATATTTAAAAGGAGCTAAATCATCACTGGAAGCACTTTTAAATCAAAAAGAAAATTATTTTTATGAAATATTGATGCCCTTTGGAGCTTATGTTGCAGCTCGTATGAATGCTGAACAAGGTACAAACTATGATTTTACTAATTTATTGGCATGGACTTTTGATGGAACAGCTGTAAGAAGAAAAGGTTGGGGAGTTCTTGTTGATAACTGGAATGGTTATGATGTTTCAGGATTAGTAGGAAGCACAATTCATGGAGGAGGTTTCGCTTTTTTAATGAACACGTATGATACTATGTGGCCTCTTGTTCCTATGGTGCGTTACGACCAACGTTATGCAAATACTATTGGAAAGTGGATGTTAAATGCAGCAAATGCCTCTCGCTTATTTTATCCTTACGAGATTCCAGATGAACACCAAACCATTCCTGAAGAAAAAGAGCACACAAAAGGAGTTATTGCTTATGAAGGATTAATTAAAACAAATGATTATGAAGAATTTAAACATCTTAAAGCACCTATTGCAATTGGTGATGGTCCTAGATGGATAGAAGGAAATCCAAATATTTCTCAATTTAGTGTATATGGTAGTGGACATGTAGGAATCGCAGGAGCAATCATTTCAAGAACAAATATTGAAAATATTTTACAACTGGATTTACTGGCAACAGATTTTTATAGAGATAAAGCTTACCCAAGTTATCTGTATTACAACCCAAATCCAGAAGCTAAAGAGGTAACAATTTCTGTAGGTTTAAACGAAGTAAGTGTATATGACACAACCAAAAGAGCATTTATTACTCAAAGTGCAATAGGTGATTTTACTTTTAAAATGGAGAAAGAAAATTCTGCAGTACTGATTTTCGTTCCTGAAAATGCAAAAATAGAAGTTAAAGGAGATAAATTATATGCAGATAATATAATAATAGATTACCGTTATTCAAAAACAAATTAAAATGAATAATTCAGGTATAACAATTAAAGAAATAGCAGAGACTTTAGGATACTCTACATCAACAATTTCTAAAGCCTTAAACAATGCTCAGGATGTAAGTCCAGTTACCAAAAAAAAGATAATTGAAACAGCCAATTTATATCACTACAAACCCAATTTTTTTGCTAAAGGTTTAAGAAATAAAAAAAGTTTTATACTAGGTGTTATACTATCTGACTTGAAAGATACTTTTTTTCTAGAACTATTAAATGGTATTACAGTTGAGTCAACAAAAAATAATTATAAAATTATGGTATACCTAACATGTAATGATTTTATTAAAGAAGTTACTTATGCCAATCTTTTATCTGATGGCAATATTATTGATGGTTTGATTTTATCACCTTCGAAAGAAACTCTAATTTCAAAAAAAGATGATCATTTAAAGATTCAAATCAAAAGAGGACTTCCAATTGTATTTATAAAAAAATATGATTCTCATAATTTTTCATCAAATATTTTTAATAAAAAAAGTGATAGTAATACTTTAAATAAAAATGGATATGAAGTAGGAAGAAATTCTGTAAAAAAACTGTTGGGAAAAATAAAAGTAAAATCTCTATAAAGTAATGGTTTTAATAGAAAACACATACAAGGATTTAAGTAAAAGAGCAATAAAAGTCTTAGAAAAAAATTGGCAAGGGAGTTTTAGTATTCCTTGTGAAGGATTATACCCATTTCAATGGAAATGGGATTCTGGATTTATAGCCATTGGGTTTGCTCATTTTGACATGGATAAAGCAAAAAAAGAAATTTCAACGTTGTTAGATGCACAATGGGAAAATGGTTTTATACCTCATATTGTTTTTCATAATGAAAGTGACACCTATTTTCCTGGACCAGATTATCATCGTGCTAATTTACACCCTAAAGCTTCAAAAAAATACAAATCAACAGGAATGACTCAACCTCCTGTAACTGGATTTGTACTAGAAGAATTATATAAAATAGGAAAAGATAAAGAAGATATATTACTTTTTATAGAAAAGGTAATTGATAATGTATATGAAAATCATAATTATTTTTATGAAAACAGAGATCCATATAATGAAGGATTAGTTTATATCTATCACAATTGGGAGTCAGTAACAGATAACTCTCCTATGTGGGATGATATTTTTAAAACAACGGATTCGCCGGAATATAATTTTGAAAGAAGAGATACAGAACATGTTGATCCAGCACAAAGGTCTTCAAAAAGAGAATATGATCATTATTTATATATTCTTGAAATTGCAAAAGAACATAATTATAATGATCAAAAAATAGCTGAATTGTCTCCTTTTTTAGTACAAGACCCTCTTTTTAATTATATGTTAATAAAATCTAATCAAAGTTTAATTGAATTATATAATCTTATAGGAGGTAATGAAGGGAAAGTAGATCAACTAAAAAAATGGCAAAAAAAGGGTATTAAATCGTTTAATAAAAAATTATTTGATGAGGAATTAAGAGCGTATATACACTATGACCTAAAAGACAATAAGGCGTTAAAACACGTATCATCTTCCTCTTTTTCGCCTTTATTTGCAAACATTCCAAGCCAAGAAAGAGCACAGATGCCTGTAAATACATTAAATGAAAAGTTTGGAGAAAAAGACAAATATCTATGTGCTTCTTTTGATTCTACTAATGAGCAATTTAATCCAATAAAATATTGGAGAGGCCCAGTATGGTATGGATTAACATTAATTGGATGCTATATTATGGGTTGAAAAATTATGGTTTTAACAAATTGGCTCAACGTGTAAAAAATGATTCTATAGAATTGGTTGAAAAGGCAGGATTTTATGAATATTTTGACCCAAGAAAGGAAATTTATAAAGAAAATACTAAAGGCTAATGAGGGAATAATTTTTCATGGACTGCAGCTTTAATTATAGATTTGTTAAATGAAAATTAACATAAAATGAATTGGTTAGATTATAGTATAATTATAGCATACATCATTTTCTTTTTAGGAATGGGCTTCTTTTTTAAAGACAACAAAGACTCTAAAGATTATTTTTTAGGTGGCAAAAGCCTGGGATGGTTCCCACTAAGCCTTTCTACAATGGCAACCCAACTGTCTGCTATTAGTTTTATTTCAGCTCCTGCATTTGTAGGTTTAAAATTAGGTGGCGGCATGAAATGGTTAACTTTTGAATTAGCCGTTCCATTAGCGATGATTTTTATAATGATAGTTATTATTCCACCGTTATTCAGATCTGGAGTTGTTAGTATCTATGAATTTGTAGAAAAACGATTTGCTACATCCACACGATTAATTTTAAGCATCGTTTTTCAAATTAGTAGAGCATTAGGAACTGGAGTAATGGTATATACCATAGCTATAATTTTACAAGCAATTCTTGATATTGATTTTGTTTACACCATATTAATAATTAGTGTGATAACTATTATTTATTCTTGGCAAGGAGGTATGAAAGCAGTGGTTTGGGGAGATGCCATACAAATGATTATTTTATTAGTAGGATTAATTATTTGCTTGTATTATGGTTGGAGTCTTGTGAATGATTATGGTGGTTTAGCTCAAGGTTTTGACCCTGAACGATTAAAGGTTATCGATTTTAATTTAGGAATAGGCGAAGGCAACGAATATGGCTTATGGCCAATGTTAATAGGAGGTTTCTTTTTGTATGTTTCCTATTACGGTTGCGATCAAACTCAAGCGCAACGATTATTATCTGCTAAAAATGAAAAAACAATACGGACACTTTTATTAGCCAATGGACTTTTTCGTTTTCCTGTGGTTTTAGTGTACTGTGTAATGGGATTAGTTATTGGAGGTTTAATTACCTTGGCGCCAGATTTTTTAGATGAAATAGCATCAACTACCCAAAAACATTTTCCTGCTGAATATGCAAAAAATGGGATAAAAACAGATTTAATGGTGCCAGTATTTATTATGAAATACTTACCACATGGACTAATAGGTATTTTAATGGTAGGTATCCTATCAGCAGCTATGTCGTCCTTAAGTTCTACAGTTAACTCACTTTCTGCAGTAACTGTTGAAGATTTTTTCAATCGTGGAGAAAATAAATTAAGCACAAAAAAACATATGGCAATATCAAAAGCATCTGTTGTTTTTTGGGGAATCGTTTGTATCGCTGCAGCATTTCTTTTCGGTGGAAGCAAAAGTGCTGTAATAGAAATTATCAATGCAATTGGGTCGGTTTTTTATGGACCAATATTGGTCACTTTTGTTTTAGCATTCTTTTCGAAAAAAGTCAATCATATAGGTATGAATTCAGGAATTATTATTGCTGTGCTCATCAATATGATATTTTCAAAAACGATGCAAGAAATGTTCAATATAGATTTAGGGTTTGATATTTTTTGGATATGGCTTAATTTTACTGGAGTAATAATTGCTTTAGTTGTTGCTTATGTTGTGAGTGCCTTTACAAAAAATGTTGAAGTAAAAGAGATTTCAGGCTTTAATATATCAATTAAAAAATCTGATTTCTTAATAAAAGAGGTTTACATTTTAGTGATATTTTTTGTTGCTATTTTGGTGTTTAGTTTTTTCATCCCAACTATTTTTGGATAAATATATTATTGAAATGAAGTTAATCAAAAGGACAATCCTTTTACTCTTTTTATGGACAATAAACAGTTGTAATTTTCACGATAAAGAAAAAACATTCGTTATTCCAGCCCATTCCCATAATGACTATGAACAAGTTAACCCATTAGTTGATGCTATAGAGTATAAGTTTAGAAGTATAGAAGTAGATGTGTTTTTTGTTGGTGATTCACTTTTTTTAGCACATGATTTTAGCCAAATAAAAGGAGGTATAACATTACGAAAATTATACTTAAATCCACTTAAAGAAATAATTTTAAAGAATAATGGATATGTATATATGGAAAGAACGGAGCTGATTTTATTGGTTGACATTAAGAGTGATGGATTGGAAACATATAAGGTTTTACATCAAATACTTGAAAGTTATAAAGGAATGTTTACATCGTATAATCAAAACATAAAAATCCCAGGCCCAATCACTGTAATAGTTTCGGGGAATAGGCCTTTTGAATATATGCAAAAACAAGTCGTAAGATATGCGGGTTATGATGGGCGAATTTCAGACTTAGATTCAGGAATAGCTTCTTCATTAATGCCTTTGGTAAGCGACAATTGGCAGCACCATTTTAAGTGGAATGGTAACGGAGAGATGCCTGTCGCTGAAAAAGATAAATTAAAATTGATTGTACAAAAAGCTCATAAAAATGGATATATACTTCGGTTTTGGGCGACCCCAGATAAGCCTGGTATTGAACGAGATGCAGTTTGGAATAAATTAAAAAAGGTAGGTGTTGATTTAATAGGTTCAGATGACTCGAAAGCACTCCAAACTATGTTTTTAAAACAATAAGCAATAGTCTATTATTAGTGTGTAAATTTGAATCTTAAGTATAAATAGTAATTTAATAAATAGATAAAAAAATGAAAAAAAAGAATTTGTTTGAGAAAATCGTATTACTGATTATTGTTATTAGTGTTATAGTGTCCTGTAATACTCAAAAACCAAAAGAGAAAGAACAAGTACAAGATATTGAATCTTGGGCATTAACCTCTTTTGTTAAAGTAGATAGTATTAATCCCATTCTTCAACCTAAAACAGATACAGAATTTCTATGTCCGGTAAGAGGTAGTAAAGTAAAATGGGAAGGCAAAGATGTGTTTAACCCTGCTGCTGTCGTTAAAGACAACAAGGTTTATATGTTATATAGGGCCGAAGATTTTGTTGGGAAATGGAAAGGGACTTCAAGGTTAGGATTAGCCGTAAGTGAAGACGGTCTTCATTTTAATCGTTTGCCCGAGCCTGTATTTTACCCAGATAATGATGATATGAAAGAATTTGAATGGGAAGGTGGCGTAGAAGATCCACGTATTGTAGAAGATAAAAACGGTACATATTACTTAACATACACCGCATGGGACGGCGATAAGGCACGTCTTTTTATTGCCACTTCTACAGATCTTTTAACGTGGAAAAAGCATGGGTCAGTATTTAAAAAGGCTTATGAAGGCAAATATGCCAAAGTATGGCTAAAAGCAGGTTCCATAGTTTGTAAACGTAAGGAAGATAAAATGATAGCAACAAAGATTAATGGAAAGTATTGGATGTATTTTGGTGAGTCTAACATTTTCCTTGCATTTTCTGAAGATTTAATTAACTGGACACCTCTAGAGCGAGAATCTAATTCCGTTTCAGAGAAATTAATAGGTCATAGTATAGAAGTTCCTGATTTATTACCAGTATTAAGGACTAGAAAAGGTAAATTTGATAGTCATTTAATAGAACCGGGCCCTCCTGCAATTTTAACAGACAAAGGAATATTGTTAATCTATAACAGTAAAAACAGTGAAGTATTTGGTGACCCAACAATGGCTGCTGGGACATATTCTGCTGGTCAAGTTTTGTTCGATAAAAACGATCCGTCAAAAATGATTAACCGTTTAGATAGCACCTTTTTCAGACCCGATAAACCCTATGAAATTGATGGTCAGATTAATCATGTTTGTTTTTTGGAAGGGTTAGTTCATTTTAAAGGAAAATGGTTTTTGTATTATGGTACTGCCGACTCTAAAATTGCTGTTGCAGTAAAGGAGTAAACAAATCATTAAATCAATTGGGAAAACTAAAATTTATTAAAATTAACAATCAAACTTTATGGGCATTTACGGTATCACTTTCAGGCTTTTTATTTGGCTTTGATACCGTTGTTATTTCAGGTGCAAACCTTCCAATTAAGGAATTATGGGATACAACACCGTTGTTTCATGGTTTATTTATAATGTCGATGGCTTTATGGGGAACAGTTGTAGGTTCTCTTTTTGGAGGAATTCCTACCCAGAGAATTGGGAGAAAAAACACCCTAATTTGGATTGGAATATTGTACTTTGTATCTGCAGTAGGATCAGGATTAGCAACTGACCCCTATATGTTTTCATTTTTCCGATTTATTGGTGGTTTGGGTGTTGGTGCTTCTACAGTAGCTGGTCCGGCTTATATTTCTGAAATATCTACTCCTAAGAATCGAGGAAAACTTGTTGCATTATACCAATTCAATTTGGTTTTAGGAATATTGATAGCCTTTATTTCAAATTATTTATTAGAAGGATTTGATGGTAACAACGATTGGCGATGGATGATTGGAGTTGAAGCATTGCCGGCAGCGATATACTTTTTTGCTATTTTAGGTGTCCCTAAAAGTCCCAGATGGCTTATAACAGTTAAAAATGACATAAAAGGAGCAAGAGCAATATTGATTAAAATGGGCGTAGAAGATCCAGAAAAGGAATTGCAAGATATAATTGAATCTGAGAAACAAGATAAAAAGAAGGAATCCTTTTTTAAGAAATATAGAAAACCACTAACATTAGCATTTTTGATTGCTTTTTTCAATCAGTTATCCGGAATTAATTTTGTGCTTTATTATGCGCCGGAAATTTTTAATCTTGCAGGTTTAGGTTCAGAAGAATCGTTGTTTAATTCCATCTCCATCGGAGGTATCAACCTCATATTCACTTTTGTGGGATTGTATTTCATAGACAAAGCTGGTAGGAGACAATTGCTTATTATTGGATCGATGGGGTATATTATTAGTCTTTCAATGATAGCACTTTCATTCTATGCTGATTTGGGAACAACAGTATTAGTTATATCAATGATGGCTTTTATCGCTTCTCATGCAGTTGGACAAGGAGCGATAATTTGGGTATTTATTTCTGAAATATTCCCAAACCATGTAAGAGCATTTGGAACAGCTTTTGGAACAGGCACTCACTGGGTGTTTGCAGCTTTAATTACACTTCTAGGACCAGTGGTTATAGATGTTTTTAAAGTGAATCCGTGGCCTATTTTTGCAATTTTTGCTGGGGTAATGGTATTACAATTGTTGTTTGCCCTGTTTATGATGCCGGAAACAAAAGGAGAGTCATTGGAAGATATTCAAAAGAAACTTGGAATATAAAAACGTAAAAAAATTATTCATTATAAAATCAAAAAAATCTTTATGAATATAGCACTTTGCCACTTTAGAGTAGGAGAGATTGATGGGGTTTCTTTAGAAATGGATAAATGGAAAATTGTTTTAGAAAAACTTGGACACAATGTTATCTATATAGCTGGTAGCCAAGGAGCAAGTTCGGCTAAAATAATTCCTTCTTTACATTATCAACACCCTTTAAATATAAAAATAGTTAATAATGCATATCATAATTTTCAAGATTATGATTCTGAAGAAAAACTCAAAGAAGATATTTTTGCATTAGCTAAAGAAATAGAACAAGATCTTATTAACTGTATCAAAGAGAATCAGTTAGATGTTTTGGTTCCTAACAATATTCTGTCTTTGGGTTGGCATCTGTCTGCAGGTATTGCTTTTACAAATGTTATTAAAAAAACAGGGATGAAAACCATATGCCACCATCATGATTTTCATTGGGAAAGAGTTTTATACTCCAATCCTAAAGTAAATTTTGTGAATGATTTACTCGGTGAATATTTCCCAATAACACATAAACAAATCTCACATATATGCATTAATCATATTGCTAAGAACGAAATAAAAAAACGCTTCAATATCGAGGCTGTTGTAGTTCCTAATGTATTTAATTTTTTAGAGAATAAAATTGTAAAAGACAGTTATAATAAGAATTTAAGAGAGGCAATAGGAATAAAAAAAGGAGATATCCTCTTTGTGCAAGCTACACGAATAGTTGAGCGTAAAGCCATTGAGCTGGCAATAGATGTTATAGCAGAAGTTATTAAAAACAAAAAGATGTTACGCAATGTAAAATTGTATAACGGACAAATTTTCACTGATGAAAACACTATATATTTAGTATTTGCAGGGAAGAATGAAAGTAATGATTATTATAATAAATTGAAAGAGTATGTTAAAACCAAAGGAGTCCCAATTCTTGATATAAGCGAGAAAGTAGAACATGAACGAAGTGTTGAAAATGGAGAAAAAAAATATTCGCTTTGGGATGTATATTCAATTGCAGATTTTATTAATTACCCTAGTGTTTTAGAAGGATGGGGAAATCAATTTTTAGAAGCGATAGCGGCAAAATTACCTATAATCACATATAAATACCCAGTATATTTAAGCGATATTGAAAAATTCGGATTCAATATAGTTTCATTGGGAAGCACATATTCTAAAAAAAATAATGGTTTTGTTGAAATTTCTCAAACTATTATAAAAGAAGCAGCACAAGCAATTTTTCCATATTTATTAGATAAAGATTATAGAGAAAACAAAACCCATTATAATTTTGAAAAAGGAAATAAAGAATTATCTTTTGAAAATTTGCAAAAAATGTTGAAATCAATTTTTGATAATGGAAGAGATTAAAAAAATGATAGAATTTTTATATCCGGAAACTACATTTAATTTAGTTTTAGAAATAGAAAAAATGCTTGCCCATTATAAAAATCAAATTACATTAAATGATTTTAATTTAAAAGAAAATGATGTTGTTTTAATTGCTTATGCAGATAGTTTTATGGAGAGAGATAAAACAAGTCTCCAAACCCTAAAAAAAGTAGGAGACACTTATTTAAAGGGGATTGTTAACAGCATTCATATTTTACCCTTTTATCCTTTTACTTCCGATGATGGTTTTTCTGTTGTTGATTATAAAAAAGTAAATCCAGAATTTGGTGATTGGGATGATGTTGTAGCATTAGGTAAATCTTTTTACCTTATGTTTGATGCTGTCATTAACCATATTTCAAAATCTTCCGATTGGTTTCAAGGGTTTTTAAATGAAAATCCTGAATATGAAAATTTCTTTATTGTAGGCAACCCTAACGATGATGAATTACAAAAAGTAGTCCGTCCTCGAGCTTTACCATTACTTCATCCGTATAACAAAAATGGAAAAGAAGTATTTGTGTGGACCACTTTTTCAGAAGATCAAGTAGATATTAATTATAAAAATGAAAAGGTCTTTTTAAAAGTGTTAGATGTACTTTTGTTCTATATTTCTAAAGGAGCAAAATTAATTCGTTTAGATGCCATAGCTTTTATGTGGAAAACCATTGGAACAAATTGCCTTCATTTAAAACAAACGCACCAAATTATTAAAACCTATCGTAAAATTATAGAGATAGCAGCTCCACAAACAGTTATTATTACAGAAACAAATGTCCCACATGACGAAAATATCTCTTATTTTGGGAATGGAGAGGATGAAGCACATATGGTATATAATTTCACATTACCTCCTTTAATTGCACATAGTTTGCATCAACAAAATATAGATTCATTAAATCAATGGGCTAATTCGTTAGAATTACCTTCTGATAAAACCTGTTTTTTTAATTTCACGGCAAGTCATGACGGAATAGGAGTGCGCCCTTTACAAGGAATAATTCCTAATAATGAAATAAACAATTTGGCTAAAATTGCTGAAAAACATGGAGGTTTTGTGTCATATAAGAACAATAGCGACAACACAAAATCACCTTACGAACTTAACTGCAATTATATGGATTTGTTAACAAACCCAAAATTGCCAGATGAAGAGCGAATTCAACGATTTTTGCTAAGTCAGTCTGTTATGATTACAATGCCTGGAGTTCCAGGAATTTATTATCATTCAATTTTTGGTTCAGAAAATTATATAAAAGGCGTAAAGGAATCTGGAATTAATAGAAGAATAAATCGTGAAAAAATAGCGTTCCCTATTTTAAAAGAGGCCTTAAAAAATAAAGATAGTTTGCGATCACAAATCTATGAACGCTATACAGCAATGCTTAAAGTAAGGATTTCAGAAGAAGTATTTAATCCATTTGCAACGGCGAAATTTTATAACGAAAATAATGCTTTTGTAATTGAACGAACTTTTAAAAACAACACTATATATTGTGCTCATAATTTTACCAATAAAGAAAAAGACATAACGAATATTTCTCAAAACACAACAGATTTAATGTTTCACGAAAAAAATATTACTTATTTAAAACCATTTGAATTCAGATGGCTAAAAAAGAACTAAAAATAGTAATTGCTCCAGATAAATTTAAAGGGTCTTTAACTGGAATTGAATTTTGCAATGCAGTTGAGAAGGCATAAAACAAATATTGCCTAAAACCGGAATATTTAGGGCTTCCTCAATAGAGGTTTAATTATTTGATGTTCAGTAAAATAAATC
>CAYRVY010000001.1:0-31742 GCA_964427695.1 uncultured Flavobacteriaceae bacterium | reverse complement strand
AATCAATTTCATCGCCATTAGCCAAAATAACACCTGTGGCTTTTCCGTTTTTAATTTTAACTTGTGCCACATTTACATTGGTTCTTATTTCAGCTCCAAAGCTTCTTGCTGCATTGGCACATGCGATACTTACGCCACCTGTTCCTCCTTTAGAAAATCCCCAAGAACGAAATGCACCATCCAATTCACCCATGTAATGATGAAGGAGTACATATGCCGTTCCTGGCGAACGCACACCCAAAAATGTCCCAATAATCCCGCTTACTGCCATTGGACCTTTTAATATTTCAGACTCAAACCAGAGGTCTAGAAAATCTGCACTACTCATTGTTAGCAGTTTTGTGTTCATGTGGAGTAATTCAGTCCCAAGATTTTTAAAAACCTTGCCCATTCTTAAAAGAGAAGAGAGTTCTTTTGGATTGATTGAAGCTACATCAGGTGCCGGATGGTCTATCACTTCTTTAGCAAGTTTGGCCATATGGGTCATTACCTTACTAAACTCACCATACACTTCAGAGTCCTTTTTACTAAATCGCGCAATTTCCCTTCTCGTCCGAGAAGCATCTCCCCATTTACAAAGACCTAAATCGCCATCAGGAAGAGGCTGATATGACGCATCCATAGGAATGATATCGTATCCATGTTTTGTGAGGTTTAACTCCCTAATAATATGTGGTCTAAATAGACTCACAACATAGCTACACACAGAATAAGTAAATCCTGGATACACCTCTTCTGAAACAGCTGCACCGCCAAGTACATGTCTTTTTTCCAATACTAAAACATCCTTGCCTGCTTTGGCTAAATATGCTGCATTAACCAATCCATTATGGCCTCCGCCTATTATAATTGCATCGTATTTTTTTTTCATTATTTTATTTTTTTAAGGTCAACCTTTTTCTTTCGGGGTTAAAAAATTGTGGTTTACTCACTATAGCTCGCACCAATTCTCTATGGTGTTCCACCATTACTTCAAAATTAACTTCTGTTCCCAACTTGCCATACTTTGTTTCGATTGTGACAAGAGCTATGTTCTTTTTTAATATTGGCGACCATGTTCCGCTGGTTGCATATCCAATTTGTTTGAATCTGTTTTGCTTATGGTAAATTGGCACTGAGTGTCTCCATGCGCCAGCTTCTGTATGCGGTGGCAATCCATGTTTTTTATACAAGGCTTCTAAATCGGGCCAATTAATATCAATTCCCACGGTAGCCCATCTTGAACCGTTTTTCTTTTCTGTCTTTAAGGCCTTTTGCCCCATAAATGGCTCCCTGTTTAAATTGACTGCCCAGCCAAGTCCAAGCTCATAAGGTGTACTCATTTGTTCGGGAATAAGTGCATGTAGCGAACTGTGATAATCAACACCATTCATTATTAAACCTGCTTCGATTCTAGCAATATCCAAAGCTGCAATTCCTGCCATTCTAATGTTGTATTTTTGACCTGCACTCCAAACAGCATCAAACAATTTTAATGCATCTTCATTTTTTATCCAAAGCTCATAGCCTAAATCTCCTGTATATCCAGTGCGTGAAATTTTAAATTCGAATCCTTCAGCTTTAGCACTTGTTGTCCAGAAAAATTTCAAGCTGTCTAAATCGGCATCACACATGTTTTTCAAGATATCTCTTGACGTGGGACCTTGTAAGGCCAATCCACAATAACTATCGGTAATATCTTCAATTTGGACATCAAGTTTTTTGATAAATCTTGAAAACCAAGAGTAAGAAGGGTCGGCAGCCGTTACAAAATATTCGTTCTCTCCGAAATGCATCACAGTCCCATCATCTATGACCATGCCACGATTATCACACCAGCAACAGTAAGTTGCCTGACTGAGCTTCAATTTACTTATATCTTTTACCATAAGGCGTGATAAAAACATGGATGCGTCCTTGCCAGTTATTTTATATTTAAAAAGTGGGGTAATATCGACTAGTCCTGCAGAATGTCTGAATGCAAAATATTCGAAATCGTTAACCACATTGTATGAATTAGCTGCGAAATAGCCCGCCCAATCCTTCCAATCAAGGTTATTGTTGAGTTCTGTGGTTCTCGGATGAAACGGTGTTTGTATAGACATATGAATTGATTTAAATTATTGTAAATCATTACAGAAATTACAATAGTTAGAATTACTAAAAAATTGATAAACGGGAAATTGTTAAGATAGATTTGAAGAGATACTTATAATCCTGGGATTAGAACCCATGGCATTTCAGAAATGTTATTCATTATTTTATCTAACATATCACAAATGTATATAAAATTTACCAAATAATCATTTTAAGCAATTACTTTATATGTTAAGGATATAAACGGCATCCTTTTTTGTTCTATAACATAATTGAAAATAAATCTAACCACGTTCAGAATAAAAAAGACACATCTGACGGCCTAACTTTTGGTTTTAGTGAAAACCAACAAAAAAACTCCGAAATATTCGGAGTCTTACTTTAATCTTCTTGTGGAGTTGCCATTACAAAATCTTCCATAAATTTAGTTGTATAATTTCCAGCTACATAATCAGGATGATCCATTAGCTGCCTGTGAAACGGGATTGTTGTCTTAACGCCCTCAATAACAAACTCATCTAAAGCTCGTCTCATTTTACTAATTGCTTCCTCACGAGTTTGCGCTGTAGTAATTAGTTTGGCAATCATAGAATCGTAATAAGGTGGAATAATATAACCTGCATATACATGTGTATCTAATCGTACGCCATGTCCTCCAGGAGCATGAAGGGTTGTTATTTTTCCAGGGGAAGGTCTAAAATTGTTATATGGATCTTCTGCATTAATTCTACATTCTATTGAATGCATATTAGGTAAGTAATTTTTGCCCGAAATTGGTACACCTGCTGCCACTAATATTTGTTCTCTTATTAAATCTATTCCTATAACTTGTTCGGTTATTGGGTGTTCCACTTGAATACGTGTATTCATTTCCATAAAATAGAACTTCCTGTTTTTATCGACCAAAAACTCAACGGTTCCTGCGCCTTCATATTTAATAAATTCGGCAGCTTTTACGGCGGCTTTTCCCATTTTATTTCGAAGGGAACTCGTCATAAAAGGTGATGGAGATTCTTCGGTTAGTTTTTGATGACGCCGTTGTACCGAGCAATCTCTTTCTGATAAGTGACATGCTTTTCCTCTAGAGTCTCCTACAATTTGAATTTCGATATGTCTTGATTCTTCTATAAGTTTTTCGATATACATATCGTCGTTTCCAAATGCTGCTTTAGATTCTTGTCTTGCAGAATCCCATGCATCTTTTAAATCTTCAGGCTTCCAAACGGCTCGCATTCCTTTTCCTCCTCCTCCAGCTGTTGCTTTTAGCATCAAAGGATATCCTGATTGTTTAGCAATTTTTTTACATTCTTCAAAATTTTCAATAATTCCGTCGCTTCCAGGAACACATGGCACTCCTGCTGCTTTCATGGTTTTTTTGGCTGAAGATTTTTCTCCCATTCTATCTATCATTTCAGCTGAAGCTCCTATAAATTTTATATTATGTTCTTGGCAAATTTTTGAAAATCTTGCATTTTCAGACAAAAACCCATAACCTGGATGGATTGCGTCTGCATTTGTGATTTCTGCAGCAGCAATGATATTAGACATTTTTAAATAAGATTCACTGCTAGGTGCTGGACCTATACAAACCGCTTCGTCTGCAAACTTAACATGAAGGCTTTCGGCATCTGCAGTAGAATATACTGCAACCGTTTTAATTCCCATTTCTTTACAGGTTCTAATAACTCGTAGTGCTATTTCCCCTCTGTTTGCTATAAGTATTTTTTTAAACATAAGTATTTCAATATTTCAATATTCAAAAAACAAATTCCAAAAAAATGATTTTGGAGTTTGAAAATTGAAAGGTGGGATTTATATTAAGATGGATCTACTAAAAATAGAGGTTGATCAAATTCTACTGGAGAAGAATCATCAACTAATATTTTTACGATTTTTCCAGAAATTTCAGATTCTATTTCATTGAAAAGTTTCATTGCTTCAATAACGCAAAGCACGTCTCCTTCTGCAATAGTTTGTCCTACTTCTACAAACATTGGTTTGTCTGGAGATGATTTTCTATAAAAAGTTCCAATTATTGGGGATTTTATTGTGATGTATTTTGAATCATCTTCTGTATTGGTCTCATCTGGAGCGTTTGTTAGTTCGTTAGGTATAACAACCGATTGAACGTCTGGTGTTGCTACTTGTGGTATTTGCGGAATAGCCTGAACTTGTTGTACTACTGTTTTTCCAGAATCTCCAGTTCTAATGGTAATTTTAATATCTTCCATTTCCAATTTAACCTCACTTGCACCTGACTTAGCAACAAATTTGATTAAGTTTTGAATTTCTTTTAATTCCATAATTTATAAATTTAGTTTTGTTAGTTTTTTAAGAATTATAAGCCCATTTTAAATAAATTGAACCCCAAGTAAATCCTCCACCAAAAGCTGTTAAAATTACATTATCTCCTTTTCTTAACTGCTTTTCATAATCGTTTAATAGTAAAGGTATTGTTGCCGATGTGGTATTGCCATACTTTTCAATATTCATCATGACTTTGTTTAGAGGTAAATTCATTCTGTTTGCGGTAGCATCAATTATTCTTTTATTGGCTTGATGAGCTGTAAGCCAATTTATATCATTGATGCTTAAATTATTTCTCTTCAATATTTTTTGACACACATCTGCCATATTTGACACAGCCCATTTAAAAACAGTTTTTCCGTCTTGATAAACAAAATGTTTTTTGTCTTTGATGGTTTGTGCTGTTGTTGGCTCTATTGATCCTCCTGCTGGGACCTGTAAAAATTCTCTTCCTACTCCATCACTTCTTAAATACTCGTCTTGCACACCAAGTCCTTCATTATTTGGCTCTAATAAAACGGCTCCTGCTCCATCTCCAAAAATAATACATGTTGCCCTATCTGTATAATCTACCATTGAAGAATTCATATCTGCTCCTATTACAAGTATTTTTTTATACTTTCCAGTTTCGATAAAACTTGATGCTGTCGATATGGCATACAAAAAACTAGAACATGCAGCAACAAGATCAAAACCAAAAGCATTTGTTGCGCCTATTTTGGTTGCAACATAGACTGAAGTGGCAGCGGCTTGCATATCTGGTGTTGCGGTGGCAACAATTACAAGTTCTATCTCTTTAGGGTCTATATTAGTCTTATTTAATAAATCTTTGGCTGCATTTATTGCTAAAAACGATGTGCCTTTGTTTTTTTCTTTAAGAATTCTACGTTCTTTAATTCCAGTTCTTGTGGTAATCCACTCGTCATTAGTATCAACCATAGTTTCCAACATCTGATTTGTTAATACAAAATCTGGCACGTATTTTCCTATAGCTGTAATTGCTGCTGAGGTTTTACTCATATATCTCTTTTTGATTTGAACAAAAAATGGTAAAAAACGTCAAAAACTCAACTAAAATACTCTGTTTTGTTCAAATATTAGGCAAAATAGGTAGTTTTTGACTTTTAGAAAAATTTTATATAAAAAAACGCTCACAAGTGAGCGTGCTTTTATTTATACATATGTAGTAGTTATGCTAAATTTTCTTCTTTTTCTGAATTGTCAATTAGCACTTGACCTCTATAATAAAGTTTTCTTTCGTGCCAATGTGCTCTATGATATAAGTGAGCCTCTCCTGTTGTTGGACACGTGGCAATTTGAGGTACCGTTGCCTTATAATGTGTTCTTCTCTTGTCTCTTCTGGTTTTAGAAATTTTTCTTTTAGGATGTGCCATGTTTAATATTATTTATCCGTTAATAGTTTTTTTAATGTATTCCAACGAGGATCAATATCCTGTGTTTCTTTATTATTTTTTGAGCTATTTGGGCTTAACTCGTTTAATTTAACTAATATTTCCGATTTTAATGTCCCATCTTCAATTCCAGGGTGTATCCTTCGAGATGGCATTGAAAGCACAATAAGTTCGTAAATGTATTGTGCAAAATTAATTTCATATTCTGAATGAGGAATGATTAAAATTTCTTCGTTTTCTACATTAAAATCATTTCCAAATTTAACAACTAAATCAAAGTTATTCTCAATTTCTTGATTATAAGGCTCGTTAGATAGGTCACAAAAAACATTAACAGTACCGATTGCCTTAAAATGTAATTCTAAAAATGTTGGTTTCTTATTTAAAACAACACTAACTTTTACATCTGCATCGTTAAACTCATTAAATTCAAAATACTCAAAGAACTTTTTATCTATCTTATACTCAAAACAATGCTCTCCTAATTTTAATCCTACAAATTGAATTACATACTCTTTTAAAGGCTTCATCATCACAATTATTTCAAGCGTGCAAATATATAAAATTTTATTTACCTTATATTGGTTATAAACATTTTTTGTTTATAACTTTTTTGTTTGTTTTTTTAAAACATTCGCATTTAGGTCTTCATAGGTCTTTCTCATTTTAAAAATACGAATACCTGTAAATATTGCTTCTTTAAATGAGCTTATGTCTGCTATTCCTTTTCCTGCAATTTCATAGGCTGTACCGTGATCTGGAGAGGTTCTAATTCTATTTAATCCGGCAGTAAAATTTACACCTTGACCAAAAGACAATGTCTTAAAAGGGATTAACCCTTGATCGTGATACGCAGCTACAATAGCATCGAAATTTTTATAATTCTTTGAGCCAAAAAAACTATCGGCAGAATAGGGTCCAAAAACAAGTTTACCATTTTCTCTAATTTTTTTAAGTGTTGGACGTAAAACAGTGTCATCTTCTTTACCTATTACGCCATTATCTCCAGTATGAGGGTTAATTCCTAAGACTGCAATTTTTGGTTTTAGTATTCCAAAATCCTTTAAGAGAGAATTATAAATAGTATTAATTTTAGATTCAATCAGTTCTTCTGTTATATTCGAGGATATATCTTTAACTGGAACATGATCTGTAAGAAGACCTACTTTTAATGTGTTAGCTACCATAAACATCAAGCTATTCCCTTCTAATTCTTGAGCTAAATAATCTGTATGACCTGGAAAAATAAATTTTTGTGATTGAATATTATGCTTATTAATTGGTGCTGTTACTAAAATATCTATTTTGCTTTTCTTTAAGGCTTGCGTAGCTGCTACTAATGATTTTAGAGCATATTCACCAATTTTGGGGTCGTCTTTGCCAAATTCAATTTTTACATCTTCATTCCACACATTAATAATATTTACTTTCTCGTGCTGAACTTGTGCTAAATTGTGAATTCCTATAAAATTTATCCTGCTTTCAAAATGTTTTTTAAAAAAAGAAATTGTTTTTACTGAAGCAAAAATAATCGGTGTGAAAAAATCTAAAATTCTATTATCTTCAAAAGTTTTAATTACTATTTCGCCTCCAATACCATTAAGGTCTCCAATAGAAATGCCTATTTTTATTTTTTCTTCTGGTCTCATTAAAAAATGATACGTTTTGTTTGTAATTTTGTTGATGCAAATTTAATTAAATTAACAGACAATACTATGTTTACTGGAATAATAGAAGATTTAGGCGTGGTCACTAATTTAAAACAGGAATTAGATAATCTTCATATCACTATAAAAAGTAAAATAACTTCTGATTTAAAAATAGATCAGAGTGTGTCTCATAATGGTGTTTGTTTAACAGTAATAAATATTAAGGATGATGAATATACGGTAACTGCAATAAAAGAAACGCTAACTAAATCGAATCTTGATAGCCTTAAAATAAATGATGTCATAAATATAGAAAGAGCATTAAAGCTTGGCGATAGACTTGATGGACATATTGTACAAGGTCATATTGACCAAACTGCTGTTTGTATAGACATCAATGAAAAAAAAGGAAGTTGGCTTTATACCTTTAGGTACAACAAAGATTTTGGAAATATTACAATTGAAAAGGGATCTGTAACTATCAATGGCGTTAGCTTAACTGTTGTTAATTCTGGAAAAGATACTTTTGACGTAGCGATAATACCATATACATTCGAGCATACAAACTTTAATACGTTTAAAATTAATTCAATAGTGAATTTAGAATTTGATGTAATAGGAAAGTATATTGCAAAATTACATGAATTAAAAGATTAGTTTTGATTATTTTGTAAACTCCAATCTTTTTTTTATACCATATATTATACCAAGCACCAAAACAGAAAGCACCATTCCATCTATAGGTAGTCCTGGAGGTGGTGGTGGCATAGGAGGTGGAGGATCTCCACCTAATTGCGCTGTGCATACAAAACTTATTAAAACAAATAAGATTGAGGCTAATTTTCTTTTGTTTTGTATCATTATTTTGCGTAAAATTATTAAAAAAAGTGAATTATCAAAAATTAAAACGTTAAAAAGCTCTTTTAAAAGCAAAAATAGTCGACAAAATGCATTTAAAATAGACTTATTCTTTAAATAACATTTCAGGAGTAACCACTGTTATAAATCCTAAATGTTCTAATGAAGAATTTATACTAGTTTCCATTCGTGAAGGTATTCTATAACTGGAACAATAAGATACGCTACATAAAACAACAAGTATATGTATAAAAACGATAGAGTAACCAGGCGTTACAGCGTAGCATTCAAATTAAAAATTTTAGACGATTCATGCATTTTCAAAATTAAAATAGGGTGTTTTTGATATTATTGTTTTAACATATCGTACATGACTTGATGTAGCCTTGGTCTTATATTCATTTTGTATAATTTATTGTTCTCCCTAGTGGGATAAACTCTATTTGAAAGCAAAATAAACAATAAACCGTTTTTTGGATCTGCCCAAACCATAGTGCCTGTATATCCTGAATGACCAAAACTAAAGCCACTGGCATCTTTAGCCACATAACCCTTTTCTGGATTCTTCAAGCGTGGCTTATCAAAACCTAAACCTCTTCGATTTCCTTTTTCACAATATTGGCAAGACGTAAATTTTATAAAAGTAGCCTTTGTAATATACTGATGACCACCATAGGCCCCTAAATTCAAATACATTTGCATTAGTTTGGCTAAGTCATTAATATTCCCAAATAAGCCAGCATTACCTGACACCCCTCCCATCATTATGGCGCCTTCGTCATGTACTCTTCCATGAATTTGTTCCTGCCTGAAAAATGTATCTAACTCGGTAGGGACAATATTATTCTTAGCATAAAACCTTAAAGGGTTATAGGTTAACGAAGTGGCTCCGAGTGGTCGATAAAAATTCCTCTTTAAATAGGATTCATAACCTTCAGTTGATATATTTTTTATAATTTCTGGGTAAAGGTAAAATGAAAGCCCAGAATACAGGTATCCTTCTTTTTTATTAAGTGGTGTTTTTTTTATGGCTCTATATATTTTCTTTTTATAGTTTTTGTGCCCAAATAATTGGTCTGTGATTTTAATAAGATATTGTTTGGATGAGTCTGCTTTGAGTGTTCTTCGCTTGAATTTCCTATTTTTCTTTATTGTAGACCGCCAATAAGGAATCCATGCTTTTAGCTTTGCATTGTGGGCAAGTACATTCCTCCAATCTATATTTGCCTTGTTTGACCATTTAAAATCTGGCCAATACAGTTTTAATGGAGCATCAAGGTTAAATTTCTTTTCATCATGCAGTTTCATTAAAGCAGGAAGGGGTCCAGTAATTTTTGTGACAGATGCAAAGTCATATAGATCCTCTTTTTTTACTTTTTGTTTGTTATTATAAGTGTGAAACCCAAAAGCATCATAAAAAATTACTTTATTCTCTTTTGCTATAAGGAGCTGACATCCCGGAAAAGCACTGGCAGAAATAGCACTAGTTATTATTGAGTTTAATCTTGATTTTAACTTTTTAGAGTCAATACCAACCTCTTCGGGGATAGTATATTTCAATCGTAATTCACCTCTAGTAGTTAATCCATCTCCCAGTTTAAAATGCTTATTTATAGTTACAGGTAATTTACCTTTGGCACCAATTGCACCAAAAATAAGTTGGGCTGCCACTTCTTGACTTATTTCTGAATCCTGATATGTTGTAAGAAGTGCTGTTGATTTATTTATTTCTTCAAAATAATTCAAAGTGTAAGCATTTCGAAATGATACAATAACTGTACTGTTGTTTTTTGCCAAATCATTAATGAATTCGGAGACCTCTACATTATATCCAATATCCTTGCGTGGTCTGGAGAATATTTCGTGGATGCCGACCAATATTAGATTGTATTTATTTAGCTCTTTATAAGTTGAGGCAACTTGAACTGTAGTAGCGTCTTTTGGTAGGTTAAAATGTACAACTTCAGTATAATTTGAAAGCATCTTTTGAAATGGGCTTATGCTGTCTGTCCCAAAAGATAAACTTGCAAGCTTTAGTGTATCAAGACGTTGTAGAGGGAGGATATTGTTCCTGTTTTTTAATACTGTAACAGATGCTTCAGTAAGTTGCCTGTTTAACAAGTAGGATTTAGGAGTGTTGAGCCTTTCTATAATCCTATAGACTTCTATTTCGGCAATATCTGAAAGACCCAACATATACTTATACCTCAAAATTTTACGACATTTTGCATTAAGTAACTCAATACTAATTTGCTTTTTGTTAACAGCTGTTTTAACTTCATCTAATGCAGGTAATAAATTTTCCGGAAGCAATATAATATCATTACCAGACAATATTGCTTTAACAGCTGCTTCACCCGAAGATAAATATTGGGTTACACCTTTCATAGTCATTGCATCTGTAAAGACAAGCCCTTTAAATCCTAGTTTTTCTTTTAATAGTTCAGACACAATCGGTTTAGACAAAGTGGATGGTAGGTTTTCTGTAGAATCCAATGCTGGAATGTTTAAGTGAGCTACCATTATACCGCCTACGCCTTCTTTAATCAATGAATTAAAAGGGTAAAGCTCAAGGCTGTCTATTCGTTTTTTACTTTGGGTAAGGAGAGGTAAAGCTATATGTGAATCGGTATCTGTGTCACCATGACCTGGGAAGTGTTTAGCCGTGGCTAAAATACCGTTGTCCTGCATCCCTCTCATATATGCAAGGCTTTTTATAGTAACATTTTGTTTCTCTTCACCAAAAGCACGGTATCCAATTACTGGATTGGCAGGGTTATTATTTATATCTACCACAGGAGCGAAATTAACATGAATCCCCAATACCTTTAACTGCCTAGCTATTTCACTGCCTAGATTATAAATGAGTTGGTTGTCATTAATTGCACCAAGTGTCATTTGGTGTGGAAAACTCATTGTGCTATCTAACCGCATACCTAAACCCCATTCGGCATCGATAGCAACCAATAAGGGGGTCTTGGATAGTTTTTGGTACTTATTTAATAAGCGAGCTCCCCGTATTGGTCCACCTTGAGCTACAACTAGTCCGCCAATATGATGGGAGCTGACGATTTTTTTTATTTCAGCTTCGTATTCTTTACCCTTATTGGAGTACAGTCTAGTCATAAAAAGTTGTCCAATTTTTTGATCTAAAGAAAATGTATTAAACACAGAGTCAACCCATTTTTTCATTTGGTGTTGTACAGGGTCTTTAAAAAAGGTAGGTTGCTGGCAAAAGCCTTTTAATGAAATGGAAAGTAGTAGAATAAAACAAAGTAATGTAACCCAAGAATAGTTTTTAGTCATATTAAATGTGTTTGTGACATATGGCCTCTTTGACTGAACCAAATTTGTTTAAAAGGTCTAAAGCTTCTTTATTGTCTATTTTTAGTTCATCCATTATAAAATTGACACCACGATTAACAAGTTTGTTATTATTAATTTGCATGTTAATCATCTTATTCCCTTTTACCCTTCCAATTCTTATCATTAGAGTAGTTGAGATCATGTTCAGTACCAGTTTTTGTGAAGTTCCACTTTTCATTCGGGTACTTCCTGTTACAAACTCTGGTCCTACATCTATTGCTATGGGAATTTCAACTATTCTCGACAAAGGGGATCCGGGGTTATTAGTAATACAAGCTGTTAACAACCCATTTAACTTTGCATCTTTGACGCCTCCTATAACATAAGAAGTTGATCCAGAAGCTGCTATGCCAATAACAGAATCATTTTTAGAAATTCCAAAAGCCTTCATATCTATCCAAGCCTGTTTTTGGTCATCTTCTGCAAATTCAACTGCTTTACGTATTGCAGAATCCCCGCCAGCAATAATACCTATTACCCTATCATGAGACATTCCATAAGTTGGAGGGATCTCTGAGGCATCTAAAACACCTAACCTACCACTTGTTCCAGCGCCAATATAAAAAAGCCGCCCACCGTTTTTAAAACGTTTCTCAAGAGCATTTATCAATCTTGTAATAGCTGGGATAGCTAAACTGACAGCAGTGGCTACTTTTTTATCCTCATCATTAATGTTTTTTAAAATCGAGGATGTATCCATATATTCCAATGAATCATAAAATGATGGCTCTTCGGTAATTTTTTTATAATAAGACATTGTTACAATAAATTAAGGTCATTCTTTCTAAAGTTATTCAAAGTTTCATCATCTGGATTCAATTCAGTAATCATAGTATTTATATCCATTAAATCACAAGTTTTATAACGATGTATAGAATTTAATTTTTCTGATATACACATTAAAATAGTTTTTTTAGAAGCTTTAACAACAGCTTTTTTAACCTGAACACTATCCCAATCAAATTCAGTTAAACCATAAGAAGAGTCAACATATCCAGTGCCAATAAAACTATAATCAACTTTTATTTCAGACAGAGTCCGAATGGCTTTTGCACCTATTGTAATTTTTGTGTCTTTATATAATTGACCCCCAACAAATATTATTTTTATATTAGGCTTTTTAACTAATTCCATTGCTATTGGTAAGCTTAAGGTAAAGCATGTTAAATTTAATTTTGGAGGAATTAATCTTGCTAGTTCTAAACAAGTAGTGCCACCATGGATGAGAATTACATTTTCGTTCTTCAAAAATTTTATGGCTTTTTCTGCAATTTTCATTTTCTCCGGTTGCGCATATATATTGTCATGTTTTGGGCTGTAAACAGCAAAACCTAATGAAAGTGCTCCTCCATGAACTTTTCGTAATTTATTTTCAGAATCTAGTTGCTTTACATCCCTTCTTACAGTATCGATGGATACGTCTAAAGTTTCCGCAAGGTCATTTAAGAGGATCCTATTGTGCAATACTACCTCATTCATAATCTTAAGATGTCTTTCTTCTTTTAACACATTATGACGATTATTTTTCGTAAATATAGTAAAATATGCCTGCAGTTATATGCGGTTTTAATAAATAAATATGAAAATAAAAATAAAATACTGCAAATTACTGCAAATCAAAAAAATTTCATATTTTTACAAATTAGTTATCAATAACACTTATTTATGATTCAAGAAGCTATATTAACAAAAGATTTCTTTGTTCCCGTGGATGAATCGAGAAAGCATGAAAAAATAACAACGTTTATTCATGAGAGCTCCAAAGATGCTTCTTTATATGTAGCTAATGAAATTGTAGAGTTAATTCAGCAAAGACAAAAAGAAAATAGAGTAGTTGTTTTGGGATTAGCTACTGGTTCTACTCCAACTAAACTTTATGATTATCTTATTAAGTTTCATTGTCGTGATGGTATTAGTTTTAAAAATGTGATTACCTTTAATCTAGACGAATACTATCCGATAGAGCCTGACTCTATACATAGCTATGTGCGGTTTATGAATGAACATTTATTTGATCATTTGGATATACTACGAGAAAACATTCATATGCCTAATGGCACTTTAAATGAAGAAGATGTTAAATCATTTTGTGAGAACTATGAAAAAAAGATAATTGGTGTTGGCGGTATAGATATTCAGATTCTAGGAATTGGAAGAACTGGACATATAGGGTTTAATGAGCCTGGATCATCAATTAATAGTAAAACAAGATTAGTACGACTAGATAGAATAACTAGATTGGATGCTGCAAGTAGTTTTTTTGAATTTGATAATGTGCCCTCTAGAGCATTAACTATGGGTATTGGTGCCATAATGAATGCTAAAAGAACCATTTTAATGGCCTGGGGTGAAGGCAAATCTGATATTGTCAAACAGGCTGTTGAAGGCAAAATAAAAGAATCTGTTCCTGCTACCTTTTTACAGCTTCATAAAAACTGTGATTTTATTTTAGATGCTCCAGCAGCGTCATCGCTCACTCGTATATGTACGCCTTGGTTAGTAGAAGACTGCAGTTGGGATGATAGACTTATAAAAAAAGCAGTTATTTGGCTTTCAAGTAAATTAAACAAAGTCATATTAAAATTGACAAATGAAGATTACAATGAGCACAAAATGGGTAGTTTAGTTGCAGAAATAGGCTCTGCTGAACATATTAATTTAAAAGTATTTAATGAATTACAAAGAACAATCACAGGTTGGCCAGGAGGTAAACCAGATGTAGATGATAGTTATCGCCCCGAAAGAAGAAACCCATTCCCCAAAAGATCACTTATTTTCAGCCCTCATCCAGACGATGATGTAATTTCTATGGGAGGAACTTTGTTAAGATTAGTGGATCAAGGTCATGAAGTGTATGTGGGTTACCAAACTTCTGGTAACATTGCAGTATTTGATGATGATGTTATTCGTTTTATGGACTTTGTGACCGATATTAGAGATGGTGACAAAGAAATTTCACAAGAATTTAAAGATATAAGGGAGTTTTTGAGCAAGAAAAAGTCGGGCCAGATAGATAGCAAAGAAATTCAAAAATTTAAGAGTTTAATTCGCAAAGGAGAAGCTTTATCAGCTTGCAGATATTGTGAAATAAGCGAAAAAAACGCCTATTTTCTCAACTTACCCTTCTATGAAACTGGAGTAATAAAGAAAAAACCTTATTCTGCAGTAGATATTAAAATTATCTATAATCTCCTCAATAAAATAAAACCTCATCAAATTTTTGCTGCTGGTGATCTTTCAGACCCTCATGGAACACATAGAATATGCCTAGATATTATTTACTGTGCAATAGAACAATTGGTTAACGATGGAGCTAATTGGATAAATGATTGCTACGTTTGGCTTTATCGTGGGGCATGGCAGGAATGGGGTATTTCAGATATAGAAATGAGTGTGCCAATTGGTCCAAAAGACATGGCCAGAAAGAGAAATGCAATTTTTAAACATCAATCACAAAAAGATAGTGCTATGTTTCCTGGAAATGATGAACGAGAATTCTGGCAGCGTGCTGAACAACGCAATAAGGAAACTGCAAAGAAATATAATAATTTAGGATTAGCAGAATATGAAGCTATGGAAAGCTTTGTACGTTATATATTTTAATTTTTAAACTTAATACTTTCCAATATGAAAAAAACTAACAAAAACTTCTTTTACAATAAGAAGGTTAAATTAATGAGTAGCTTTTTAATCCT
Source organism: uncultured Flavobacteriaceae bacterium (assembly GCA_964427695.1). Classification (GTDB taxonomy): domain Bacteria; phylum Bacteroidota; class Bacteroidia; order Flavobacteriales; family Flavobacteriaceae; genus PRS1. Next base: position 16,379 of record CAYRVY010000001.1, on the reverse strand, counting down.
CATGCTGTTCGGGTTTACCTTACAGGGTCAAACGAACTATACATTGCTAGGCAATGTGACCGATGGTATTGGCGACCCGGCTCCTGGCGTTACTGTTCAAATTAAAAACACCAATCTGGGTACAATTACTGATTTTTCTGGGAATTATACTCTTGTGGTTAATATAAACCCAGGTAGCTATGCCCTTGTTTTCAGATCGCTTGGCTTAACGACCCAAGAAATTACTTTAAGGCTAGACGCTCAAACTGAAGTTGTAAATGATATCTCTATGAGTATGGATATCTTGAAATTAGACCAAATAGTTATTACTGGAACTGGTGCATTGACAGAAAAGAAGCGGCTTGGAAACACTATTTCAACTATTACCGGTTTCGATATTGCTGAATCCGGAGCAGTCGATATTACTGGGGCGCTTTCAGGAAAAATGGCTGGGATTCAAGTCTCACAAAATTCTGGTGATCCTGCAGGAGGTATTAGTGTTCGGTTAAGGAGCGCTAGTACAGTTAATGGAAGTTCCGATCCTTTATATATTATTGATGGTGTAATTGTTAATAATAATTCTACCAATGTTTTGAATATAAGAAGTGTGGTCCAAAATCGACTGTCAGATATTAATCCACAGGATATTGATAGGATAGAAGTAATAAAAGGAGCTGCAGCTGCTGCTATTTATGGATCTAGAGCTAGTAATGGTGTTGTGCAAATTTTTACAAAAAAAGGGAAGACTGGAAAACCAGTAATTACAATCTCAAGTAGCGTTAATTTTAATTCTTTAAGAAAGAAGCGTGATTTTAATCAAGAGCCTTTTGACTGGACCTCTAGTGACCGTAGTATTCTTGATAGAGAACCCGTAACTAGATATGATTACCAGGATATGGTTTTTCAAAATTCAACTGGAACAGATAACTACGTTTCTATTTCTGGAGGGAAAGATAAAACTAATTATTTTGCTTCATTCTCTTCTTTAAAGAATAAAGGAATTCTTAAAAGCACTGATTATGAAAGAGAAGGAGGTAGAATACGAATTAATCAAACAATTAATGACTGGGCCTCTGTTTCGATAGGGACTTATTTTTCTACGAGTAATAGTAACGATTTACCAAACGGAGGTTATGGATTTGGAGTATTACAAACGATTCTATTTACCAATAATAAAATAAACCCAGCAAAAGATGCTGATGGTAATTACCCTAATATGACTTTTTATCCAAATATATTGGAATATATTGAAACTTTTGATTTTCAACAAAAAAACAATAGAGTTATTAGTGATTTGCAAATTAATCTAAAGCCTATAGATGGTTTAAATATTAATTACATTCTTGGATATGATAATGCAGAGTCTTTAGGTACTACTTATGTACCAATAGGAACCAATACACGATTAACAGGTAGAGCAAGTACAACAACTATTAGTACAAAACAATTTAATAGTGATATTAATGCTTCGTATGTTACTGATATTACCGATAACATAACATCTACAACAACAGGAGGCTTCTCTTGGCAATCGGATAAAACTGAATTACGTTCTATTTCAGGTTCAGGATTAGCATTAGGAGTGAAGACAACAAATGGAGCGGCTTCAATTTCTACCAACGAAAATAGAAGCGAAAGAAGTTTTTGGGGGGGATATTTACAGGAAACATTTGGCTTTAGTAATAAACTTTTTATTACTGCTGCGATTAGATTGGATGGATCTTCTGTTTTTGGAGCAGATGAAAAAAATCAACTTTATCCCAAAGCAAGTATGTCATACTTAATTTCTAACGAAGATTTTTGGGAAAATAGTTTAGGAAATGTATTCAACAGTTTCAAGTTAAGAGCCGCTTGGGGTCAAGCAGGAAATCTTACAGCGATTGGACCTTTTGATCGGTTATCTAACTATTCAGCTATAAGTATTGATGGGAGCTCCGGTTTAATTGCTCCAACTAGGCTTGGAAATGCTAATTTAAAACCAGAAAGGCAAACAGAATTAGAATTCGGTCTTGATATGGCTTTATTTAATAATAGAGTAGGAATTGAGCTTACATATTATGCCCAGGATATAGAGGACCTGTTATTGGCGCGAACATTATCTCCTTCAACTGGAGCCGGCTCAAGGGTAGAAAACATAGGGACGATGACCAACAGGGGTTTTGAAGCTTTAATTACAGCTGTCCCAGTTCAAACAAGTGATTTTAATTGGTCGATTACTGGCACTTTTTCTACAAATAGAAATGAAGTTAATGATATAGAAGGAGAACAATTTGGTATTGGTAATTTCAATTTCTCTGTTGCTAAAAATGGTCAACCATTAGGGGTGTTTTATCAGGGATTCTATGCAAGAAATCCTGATGGGAGTTTACTTTTAACTTCTGGAGGTCTTCCTCAAAGAGAAAAAGGATCCTTTGACGCAAACGGAAACCCTGTCCCAGAAAGAGATGGGTCAGGACAACCTACTGGGTCAAATCTAAGCAAGGTTATAGGTGATCCAAACCCAGATTTTATAGCTTCATTAACTAATGAATTAAGTTACAAAAATTTCTCTTTTAGAATGCAGTTTGATGCTGTTCAAGGGTTTGATATTTTAAGTTGGGATACACGCATGTTCTATCGCTTTGGTGGAGGGCCGGCTGATGAAAGTGAATTGAGAGGTGAAGAAATTAGAGGAACTGGTCGTGCTAAGTTTGGCATAGCTGAATCTTATATTGAAGATGGTTCTTACATTAAGCTTCGTGAGATATCAGCTTCTTATACGCTAAAAAATCCTTTAGAGGGGGTTAATAGCATTAAGTTTACTTTATCTGGTCGTAATTTATTCTCTATAGATAATTTTTCGAGTTATGATCCAGAGGTAAATATGGATGCGCAAAGCAATGGTTCAAGAGGAGGGGTTATGGGATTAATCCCCATACCAAGAGTATTTAAATTAGGTATAACAGCTTCATTTTAAGCATAAATAAATATTAAAAACATGAAAAATATAAAAATATATAAAATTGCAGTTATATTACTTATTAGCAGTTGTTTATTTACTGCATGTGAAACTGAATTTGAAAATCCAAATAATCCTACCGAAGATGTTGTTTTGGAGACTAAAGACGGTCTTTTTGCGTTAGCTACTGGAATTAGACAATACTATTCGGTAATTGCATTAAGACAAGTAATTGAGGCGCCTGGAATTACAACAAGAGAGCTTGGTGTAACCAATACTTTTTTAAACATTAACGAATTAGCTCGAGGCGGAGCTGAATTACCTAGTGAAAGTGGTGGTATCACTAATCCTTGGGTGAGATTATTAAGAGCTAAAGGGATGGCTGAGTCTCTAATTGCTGGTGCGGAAACAGTAGAGCTCTCTGCAGGGAGTAGAAGTGGGCTTCTAGCCTACGGAAACTTGTTTAAAGCAATGAGCCTAGGTTCTTTAATTCAAATGTTTGAGCAAACTGTAATAAATAATTCTGAAGACGGTGCAGCCCAATTTAGTGATAGAACAACAGTATTAACAAATTGTATATCATTGCTGGAAGAAGCGCGAGATATATTGTCGTCAACTCCTATGTCCGATGAGTTTATATCTTCTGTGCTCTGGAGTGACATTAACTTACAGAAAACAATCAACGCATTTCTCTCTAGATATCAATTGTTGTTAGGAAATTATACAGAGTCTATTACTGCTGCTAATGCAGTACTAAACGACTCTAGTAGCCCTGTTAATTCTTTATGGATCTATGATTCCAGTAATCGAAACCCAATCTGGAATAGAACAGTTAATTCTGCCGATCTTGATCCACAAACTAATTTTGGATTATTAGGAGCATACATTCCAGAGGCTGGAGATGGTCGTGTTGATTTCTATTTAGGGGAAAGTACCGGTAATGCTAATGCAGATGCAGGAGGTCAAGCTATTAGTGCAATGCTAGGTTTTTTTGACACCAGTACAACGCCTATTCCAATCTATCTTTATGGAGAGATGATTTTAAATAAAGCAGAATCTTTTGCGAGACAAGATCAATTGGCTAATGCAGTTATTCAATTAAATTTAATACGACAAAAAAACAATGACCCTCTTGGAGTAAATGCAAATCTTGCTGCTTGGACAGGTAATGAATCAAGTCAATTTGATATTTTGGAAGAAATATATAAAAACCGATCTATTGAATTGTTTTTAACAGGAATGAGACTTGAAGATAGCCGAAGGTTTCATCCAAATTTTGCAGTGCCTTCTGAAGCCAATACAACCAATGAAAGGAATAGGAATTTTTATCCATATCCATCCATTGAAAGAGAAAACAATCCAAATACTCCAACTGATCCAGCAATATAGTAATTTTGGTTTAATAAAAGATCTAAGTTTAATCATATAAATTTAGGTCTTTTATTTTTTTCTATATAAAATTTAGTTGTATCAAAATCTTATTCATTTGTATTTCTTGTAATGCTTCAAAGCATAACATTCAATAATCAAAACATGAATTTTGATGGATGATAGAATTGCTACAGTGCTAACAATTCACTAACTCAAAAAACTGTATTTTAAATAACAACTTGTGGAAGATGAAATAATAAAATCTTGGCAAAAAAATGCTGCTGAATGGGTACGTATTATTGAGAAAGATAAAATACCATCGCGTATATTTACAAATGAAGCTATTGTTACAACTTTAGCCAGTATAACTGCAATAAAAATTTTGGATATGGGCTGTGGTGAAGGATGGTTAACAAGAAGAATGTGTTCTATTGGTAAAAAAGCAGTAGGTGTAGATGCTATTGCGATGCTTTTAAATACTGCACGAGCAAAAGGGGATGAAACGTATTACCAGATTAGTTATGAAGAAATTATAAATGGTAAACTCATCCCCGAAGCACCTTTCGATGCAATAGTATTTAATTTTAGTATCTACCAAAATGAATTATTATTAAGTTTATTAAAGCAAACAAAAAAAGCTGTATTAGAAAACGGCTATATTATTATACAAACATTACATCCGTTTTTTCTAATTCAACAAGGATTAGAATATAAAAGCCAAAGGGTAAATGATTCTTGGGAAGGGCTTTCTGGAAATTTTATAGATGGTCATTCTTGGTACGCTCGCACCTTTGAAGATTGGATAAATGTTTTTGAACAATGTAATTTAAGGATGTATGAGTTGAAGGAAATTTGTAACCAAAAACACCAACCCGTTTCAGTAATCTTTAAAGTAAAATAACAAATGAAAACACACAAAGTTATAGGATTAATGTCTGGAACTTCATTAGACGGCTTGGACATAGCTTATTGTCATATTTGGAAAACTTCAGACAGATGGGATTTTATTATAAAAGACAAAAAAAGTATTTTCTATAACGCAAAGATGAAAATACAATTAAAAGATTCTATTTACCTATCTGCTAGTGAACTAATTATATTGAATAATTCTTACGGACGATGGTTAGGTAAGCAGGTTAAGAAGTTTATAGATGAAAATAACTTAGAAGTAGATTTTATTTCTAGTCACGGCCATACTACTCATCATCAACCAGAAAATAGAATGACCTATCAAATTGGTTCTGGCCAACATTTGGCTAATGAAAGTGGTTATAAGGTAGTCTGTGATTTTAGAACAAATGATGTAGCATTAGGGGGGCAAGGAGCGCCATTGGTGCCTATTGGTGATCAACTACTATTTAATAAGTATAATTTTTGTCTCAATTTGGGAGGTATTAGTAATATTTCATTTGAAAGTGATGGTATTCGAATAGCTTATGATATTGGTTTGGCAAATATGATTCTTAATTACATTACTCAAAAAATAGATCTTCCTTTTGATAAAGGAGGTAAACGAGCAAGAAGGGGGAAAATCAATCAAGAAATGCTTGATCAGCTAAATTCCTTGCAGTATTATAAATTACCTTTTCCAAAATCAACTGGTTTCGAATGGTTTGTAGAAAAAGTGGTCCCTATCGTGGAAAAAACTAATGATTGTATTGAAAATTTATTGCATACTTCTATTCATCATATATGCGAACAAGTAGCAATTCAAGTTAGAGCAGTTATAAATAAAAAGAACTCTACCATTTTTGTTAGCGGAGGAGGAGCTTTAAATAAATTTTTATTGGAAACACTTAAAGAAAAAATCGGAATGAATATAGAAATTATACTTCCCTCTCTGTTACTTGTTGAATTTAAAGAAGCTTTGGTATTTGCTCTTATGGGTGTTTTAAGGTTGGAGAATGAGGTCAATGTTATAAGTTCCGTTACAGGAGCAATAAAGGATTCAGTTAACGGCGTGGTGTTTTTACCTTCTTAAACATTTTAAAACTAACTGTTGAATCCTGGTAATCGAATCTTTTTACTATAATCAATTTAGGGTCATGACCTTAAATTTTTATAAATATTTTCTTTTTAAATAATACGGATACTATGCTCCAGAAAAAAAGAGTATGAGTTATAGCAAATAATAACGAGCCATTTATGTTTCCTGCAATAGGAACAAATAATTTTATGTATATGTATTGATACCCAGATATAGTTTCGCCTAGAGTATTTGTATATTTAATAAGATAAATCATGCTCTTTATATATAACGAAGAGAAGACAAATATGAATAACGAGTTTGTGCCAAAGTGAATAAATGGTTTCGACCATTTTTTTAACCCTTTTACATCAATAATCCAAATTAATAAGGCAAAAAATGTCATGGCAAACCCTGAAGTTAAACACACATATGAACTTGTCCAAAGTGATTTGTTAATAGGGAAAAAATAACCCCAAAACCAACCTAAAATAATTAGTACACATCCCCAAATGAAAAGAAATTTAACACTATTAAGATTCGTTTTAGATTTGATAATAAATCGGCCTGTTAAATTTCCAATGATGACCGTTCCAATGGACGGTAAACTAGACAGCAATCCTTCAGGATCAAAAAAGAACCCGAGACCTTTCCATATATGTTTTGTCCCAAATAAAAATAAATCTATTTTTCCTACCAAATTAGTTTGTGGACCATACGGATTTACTGAAACAAAAAAATACAATAACCACCAATATAAAAACAAAATACTTATAGTTATATATATTAACATTCTTTTTTTTACAAATAAACATAAGGTAGCCCCTATGCCATAAGCAATAGCTATACGCTGTAATACACCAAAAACTCTAACTGTATCAAAATTGAACTTTGGGAATAGATTCAAAAACAAGCCTATTCCAAAGATTATTAATGTTCGCTTAAATATTTTTTTGAGTGCTGAATTATATTGTTGTGGAGTAAACTTTTTAAAAGCAAAGTAAGTAGAAACCCCAACTATAAATAAAAAAAAGGGGAAAACTAAATCCGTTGGAGTAATGCCATTCCATTTTGCATGTAATAATGGGGGGTAAACATACGACCAGCTTCCTGGAGTATTAACCAAAATCATTAAAGCTATTGTCAAGCCCCTAAAAACATCTAAAGCAACTAATCGTGTATTCGAAGTCATTATTTTTAAAGTTAACTATTATTTTGTTATTAGATGTGTAAGTTTTCTCCTATTTAACATGAGTTCGAGTTAAGAAACAGGGTTTTAAAATAGGAAAAAGCAGAATATTTAACTAAACATCCTGCTTATGAATTCTAAAGATAAAGTTACTGAAATATTCTGTTTTATAGATGATTTTTGCAAAGAAATCAATCAAATTATTGATAAAAGAGCTATTCCAGATGGTTCTACTATTAAAAGGCGTAATAGAAAATGTAAAATGTCACAAAGCGAAGTGATTACTATTATGCTTTTATTTCATCTAAAAGGGTATCGTTGTTTAAAGCATTTTTATCTCAATTATGTTTGTCAACACATGAGAGATAATTTTCCCCAAACAGTATCCTATACACGTTTTGTGGAGTTGCAATAAAAGGCTATTAGTCCTATGGTTCTTTTTTTACAAATGCGTTGTTTGGGTAAATGCTCTGGAATATCTTTTTTAAATTCTACACTAATTAAAGTGTGTCATAGCAAAAGAGAAAAACAAAATAAAGTTTTTAAGGGTATTGCAGAAAAAGGTAAAGGATCAATGGGTTGGTTTTTTGGTTTTAAGCTACATATCATTATTAATGAAAGAGGTGAAATTATTGATTTCCTGATAACTAAAGGCAATGTGGATGACAGACAACCTTTAAAAGACAAGACTTTTCATAACAAAGTATTTGGAAAAATATTTGCAGATAGAGGCTATATTGGTAAAGACTTATTTGAGAAATTATTTGTTGATGGAATACACTTAGTAACCAAAATAAAAAAGAATATGAAAAATACTTTAATGAACATATACGACAAATTGTTGCTTAAAAAAGAGCAGTTATAGAATCTGTAACGATATTTTGAAAAATAAATGCCAAATTGAACACACCAGACATAGAGGTTTTGCTAACTTTATAACAAATTTAGTTTCTGGACTTATTGCTTATTCTTTTTATCCTACTAAACCAAATATTAATATTGATAACTTACAAAGAATTGGATAAGTCTTATACCGAACTCACGTTATTTAGGGCTACTCAACTTTCTAATATTATCAAATTTATTATTTTTAATTCTAATAAATAGTTCTATTAGAATTATTTCCCGAATATTTTATATGTTGGGTTTTTTCAGTCCATCGTGTAGTCTTTTATAATTATATCTCTCTATCAAATTCATACCTTCTCTTTTATATTGCTTTATTTTCTTAATCTGAAAATTCATTTAACTATTTAAAAACTTATACTCTGGATGATTGCTGAATTTATTTGATTGTAAAAACTGACTATAGATTGGTTAATGGTTTTATCAGGCGAAATTAATAATGCGAAAAAGATGAACACTTTAGTTAAAATGTTGCGCACTTAATTGTATGCCTTTTTTGGTAAAATAACTTGGCAACTTGGTATTTGTGATAAAGTGAAAATAAGGTGGTAAATGTAGCTAATATGTGATTTTTAAGCATAAAAAAAGCCTAAACTACAATTATAATTTAAGCTAAAAGTGGTCCCACATGGGCTCGAACCATGGACCCCCTGATTATGAGTCAGGTGCTCTAACCAGCTGAGCTATGGGACCTAAATTGTGGCAATATTAACATTTATTTTAAAACTCCACAAGAAATATTATTCTTTATTAACAATCTCTTGACACAGTTCAATTAATACTCCATTAGTGGTTTTAGGGTGTAAAAATGCAACCATTTTATTATCAGCTCCTTTTTTGGGGCTCTGATTTATAATTTGAAACCCTTCTTTTTGTAATCGTTTTATTTCCTTTTCGATGTCATCTACTTCAAAAGCGATATGGTGTACTCCTTCACCTTTTTTACTAATAAACTTAGCTATTGGGCTATTTTTTTGCGTGGCTTCCAATAACTCTATTTTATTATTTCCAACTTTAAAAAATGAGATTTTTACACCTTCGCTTTCCACATTTTCAATTTTATAATGTGGTGCTCCTAAAAGTTTTTCAAATAATTTATTTGACGCTTTTATGTCTTTTACCGCAATTCCAATATGTTCTATTTTATTCATCATATTACAAATTTAACTTAAAAGCCTATTGTTTTAAAGTATTAACTAATGAAATATCTTATTTTTGTATTATGGAAAGTAACAGACAAAAAAAAATAGCTTCAGTATTACAGCTCGATTTGGTGGATGTACTTCAAAGCGCTGCCACTCAAGGTGGTTTACGTGGAATAATTATTTCGGTTACTAAAGTAAATGTTACTGTGGATTTATCTATTGCTAAAGTGTATTTAAGTATTTTTCCTGTAAATAAGGGTAAAGAATTATTAAAAGGGATAAAGTCTAATTCCTCTTTAATTAAACACGAATTAGCACAAAGGACCAGACACCAATTAAGACGTATGCCTCATTTGTCATTTTTTCTTGATGATTCTTTAGAGTATCTAGACCAAATTAATCGTTCTTTAGAGGGTCTTGATGACCCAATTGATAATCCTAATTTGATTGATAGAAGAAAAAAATTATAATTAAATTTTTAACCTGTTAGTTTTTGCTGTATTAATGATTCGCCTGAACATTCATTTAATCATCATTTTTTCATAATATCATAGATTATGAATATTTCATTATATATGGCTAAACGTTATTTGTTTTCTAAAAGCAGTAATAATGCTATAAATATTGTTACAATAATTGCGGTAATTGGGGTAATTATTGGTTCGGCTTCTTTATTTATTGTATTGTCAGGTTTTGCAGGTTTAAAAGATTTTAGCTTACAATTCTCTTCAATAGTTGATCCGGATATAAAAATCTTATCAGCAAAAGGCAAATGGTTTAAAATAACACAAGAAGAGTTAAAACAGCTAGACGCTCTAGATGAAGTTGCCTCATATTCAAAAGTTATTGAAGAGCGTGTTGTTTTAAATTTTGACAACAAAAACATAATAGCCAATCTAAAGGGTGTTGATGAAAATTATCCTAAATCGACCATTGACTCTATTCTTGTACAAGGACATTGGTTTGAACCGAATACCAATCAAATAGTGTCTGGTTGGGGCGTTTCTAATAATTTATCGTTTGGTGTTTTTGATTACGCTAAAACCATAAGGGTTTCTGTACCTAAACCAGGGAAAGGGCAAATATCTTCTATTAAGGGCGCTTTTAACTCTGTTAACGCTACAAATTCTGGAGTGTTTCAAATAAATGAAGCATTAGATAATGCTTATGTGTATGCGAACTTTGATACTGCTCAATATTTATTAGGCTATAAAAGAAATCAAATTAGTGCGCTTGAACTTCTGTTAACAAACCCAGAAGACATAGAATCTATTAAACAGCAACTACTTATTATATTTGGAGATAGAGTCGTTGTTAAAAACAGAATGCAACTCAATGATGCATTATATAAAATGTTGAATACAGAATATCTGGCAGTCTATTTAATTTTTACTCTTGTTTTAATTATTGCGCTTTTTAATGTTATTGGCTCAATAGTAATGATGATACTTGACAAAAGAAAAAACCTTAATACTTTATTTAATCTTGGTGCGACAATAAAAGACATTCGACGTGTTTTCTTTTTACAAGGAAGCCTAATGACTCTAATTGGTGGTGGTTTAGGATTGCTTTTAGGTTATATTCTTCTCTGGTTACAAAAAACGTTTTCTCTTGTTATGATAACCTCATCTCTTCCATATCCAGTTACCATTAAACCAATAAATTTTGTAATTGTTTTTGCTACAATTTCTATTTTAGGCATTTTAGCATCAAAAATTGCGTCCGCAAGAATTTCTAAACAATTAATTACTGCTATTTAAATAAATTGGTGATTATAAAATTTATCTAAAACCTCATCTAAAACTGCAAAAACATCTTCTGCATCATCGCTGGTTACCATTTTCATTCTGTATTCTTTAAAGTGAGGAATGCCTCTAAAATAATTTGTATAATGCCTTCTGGTTTCAAAAACTCCAAGCCTTTCTCCTTTCCAATCTATTGCCATTTGTAAATGTCTGCGAGCAGCATCAACACGCTCTTGTATTGTTATTGGTGTTAATTGTTTTCCGGTTTTAAAAAAGTATTTTATTTGTTTAAAAAACCAAGGGTTTCCTATACTTGCTCGCCCAATCATTGCACCATCAAGTCCATATTTATCACGCATTTCCATAGCTTTTTCCGGTGTGTCAACATCGCCATTTCCAAATACAGGAATGTGCATTCTTTGATTATTTTTTACATCAGAGATTGGTAACCAGTCTGCTTTTCCTTTATACATTTGTGCTCGAGTACGACCGTGGATTGAAATTGCTTTACAGCCAACGTCTTGAAGTCTTTCGGCTACTTCAACAATTTTTATCGAATCCTGATCCCAGCCTAAACGTGTTTTAATCGTAATTGGTAAATGTGTGCGTTTTACCATTGCCTCTGTAAGCGATACCATTAAATCTATATTTTTTAAAATACCTGCTCCTGCTCCTTTTGAAACTACTTTTTTTACTGGGCAGCCAAAATTTATATCTATAATATCTGGATTCGATTTTTCTACAATCTCAACCGATTGTAGCATACTATCTAAATTTGCGCCAAAAATTTGAATGCCAACTGGACGTTCTTTTTCATAGATATCAAGCTTCATTGTGCTTTTTGCAGCATCTCTTATTAAGCCTTCGCTAGAAATAAACTCGGTATATACAACATCTGCTCCTTGCTCTTTGCACAATGCTCGAAAAGGAGGGTCGCTAACATCTTCCATTGGTGCTAATAGCAAAGGGAAATCTGGTAATTCTATGTTATCTATTTTAACCATTCATCTTAATAAAATTCAATGTTGCTTTAAAAAAATTTAAAACGTGATTTCAACCTCAATTGTTTTTCCGTTTCTAACAATTTTTGCAGTAGTAGTATTCCCTTTTTCAAATTTAGATAAGGCTTTCATATAACCCATCATGTCGTTAACTTCGTGTTCTCCTAATTGTATTACAATATCTGCTTTTTGTATACCTGCTTTTTGTGCTGGTTTGTCTTCGGTAACACCGTCTATCCTCATTCCTTTCCCGTCAAACATATAATCTGGCACTACACCAAGTGTTACTTTAAAACGCGGAGTGTTTTCGCTTTCATTTTTAGTTTTTCTGAAGTCTAACTTACCATTATCATTAAGATCTGTTATAATATCAAAAATATAATTAGAAATGGTTTCCATGCCTTCATAATTTAACTTATCAAAGTCATCGCTTGGTCTATGATAGTCTTCGTGCTGACCTGTAAAAAAGTGTAACACTGGAATATCGTTCAAATAAAATGAAGTGTGGTCTGAAGGTCCAATCCCTGATTCTTTTTCAATAAGCTTAAACGCATTATTACTCGCATTTATTACTTGTTTAAAAACAGGTGTTGTACCAACGCCATAAACAGCTAAAGTGCTATCCTTTTTTAAACGCCCAACCATATCCATATTAAGCATATAATTAACAGAGTCTAAATTTATAGTTGCATTTTTTACAAAATAGTTTGAGCCTAGCAGCCCCATTTCTTCGCCCGAAAAAGCCATAAACAAATAGTTGTTGCTTGTGTTTGTGTTTTTAAGTTTACTTGCTAAATTTAACATTACTGCAACACCACTTGCATTATCGTCTGCGCCATTGTGTATAGCTTTGTCTTGTCCTCTGTATAAAGAGCCTTTGGCTCCAAAACCTAAATGATCGTAGTGTGCGCCAATTATTATGGTCTGATCTGCATTATTATTGATATACCCTAAAACGTTTATTCCTGTTATAGTGCTGTCGGAATTTATAGCGCTGTATTTTACTTCTTGGTAAGGATCTGTTTTTGGTTTAAATGTAAATTCTTGGTAATACTCTTTGGTTCCTTTGGGTTTGAGCTCTAAATTTTTAAAGCGTTCCGCAATATATTGTGCTGCTGCTTTCTCTCCCTCTGTTCCCGTTTCTCTTCCTTCTAATTTATCATCAGATAAAAAGGCTACGTCTTCTTGGATTTTATTTTCTGGTTTATATTCTTGTTTACATGCCAAAACAGACATAAAAAAAAGTATCATAACCAATCGTTTCATAATATAAATATTTAGTTTTGCTAAAATTACTAATTATTGCACTTATGAAGTATATATATGCGCTTTTATTTGTTCTTATTATATTTTCCTGTAAGGAAACCACAGCTGTAAAAATTGAAGAAAAAAATACTATTGAAGTTCCTGATAATTCTTTAATCTTTCCTGAAGAAATTCATTTTAAATCGTTAAGGCAAATAACTTTTGGTGGCGATAATGCTGAAGCCTATTGGAGTTTTGATGATAAGCAAATAATATTTCAATCAAACAACAAAAACTGGAATGTGTCTTGCGACCAAATGTTTTTAATGAATGCTAACGAAACTTTTGATAGTTTAATTCCTCCAATGATAAGCACAGGCAAGGGCAGAACAACTTGTGCATACTTTTTACCTGATAATAAGCATATAATTTATGCTTCAACACATTTGGGTGGAGACGAATGTCCAGAAATCCCCTTGCGTAGAGAAGGTAAATACATTTGGCCGATTTACGATTCTTACGATATTTTTGTTGCCGATTTGCAGGGAAATATTGTAAATCAATTAACTAATTATGAAGGCTATGATGCTGAGCCAACAGTTTCTCCTAAAGGCGATAAAATTGTTTTTACTTCAATTAGAAGTGGCGATTTAGAATTGTACACCATGAATATTGACGGAAGCAACGTAAAGCAAATTACTTTTGAGTTAGGCTATGATGGTGGTGCATTCTTTTCGCCTGACGGAACAAAAATTATCTTCCGTTCTTCAAGACCAAAAACCGAAGATGAAATAAAAGAGTACAAAGATTTATTGGCTGAAGGCTTGGTGCAACCAACGCAAATGGAGTTGTTTATTTGTAATGCTGATGGAAGCGATTTGAGGCAGCTTACCTTTTTAGGAAACGCCAATTGGAGTCCGTTTTTTCATCCTTCTGGAGAGAAAATTTTATTCTCTTCTAACTATGAGGCTGAACGTGGTTTCCCTTTTAACTTATACATGATAGATATTAATGGCAAAAACCTTAAACGCATAACACATAGCGAAACTTTTGATGCTTTTCCTGTGTTTTCTAATGATGGTAAAAAGCTAATTTTTTCATCTAACAGAAATAATGGCGGAGGGCGTGATACTAATTTGTTTATTGCAGAGTGGCAGGACTAAATTAGTGTTCACTTTCATTTAACCTGTCTAATTCTTCTAATTCTTTAGTTCGCTCATTTGTTGCTAACTTGGTGTTTCCAAATTTATAACGGAAACCCAGTTTTATGTAACGATCATCTGCATCAATTGTTCTGGTATTGAATTGATTTAAATAGCGATTGCTCGCATCGAAATCGTGCAGATTAAACAAATCGCTTACTAAAAGCGATATAGTTCCTTTTTTCTTTAAAATAGTTTTTGAAATAGATAAATAAGATAACAGCCTATCTTCAGAAATAGCCAAACCTTGCAGGTTTTTCCCAGCCCAACTTAAAGCTAAATTTACCGATAAACTTTTATCTTTTAAAAAGGAAAAGTCATTCTGTAATATGCTATAAATAGACCTTTGCTCTAGTTTTACAAAGCCGTTTACAAAATTAGTTTCTTCTTTAATATTATAAAACGATGTTCCAAAATACAAAGACCAATCATCCGTAACATTAAAATATGTTGAAATATCTAATCCAAAATCTATTTTTTTATCAAGGTTAATTGGAGTGTATGAAATAATGTTAGTGTCATTGTTTTGTAGAGGAAACTCATAAATTTCACCATCAAAATTTTGATAATAAGCTTCAATTGTAAAAATATCAAAAAGTGTCCATCCAATTACAAACCGATCCTTAAACACTGGAGTTAAATTTGGGTTGCCTACAACAACTGCACTTTCGTTTAAAAAAATCTTAAATGGATTTAGATAGGTGTAAACTGGTCGTGTTATGCTTCGCTTATAATTAGCATAAACATTATAACCGTCCGAAATATTATATTGTAAACTTGCATTGGAAAACCACTCTAAATAATCTTGAGTATTGGTTTGGTTGTTAGAAACTGAAACGCCTTTAATATCTGTTTGTTCAGCACGCAACCCTAAATTTAAACTCCATTTATCTGTATTTAAGCTATAGTTAGAATATGCGGCAAACACTTTTTCGTCATAATTAAAAGCATCTGTGTTTTGTAAATCAATTTGCTGGTTTCCAGTATTAACGTCAATATCAAATTTGATAATGTCGCTTTCCGTTTTAATATTAGAGTACTTAACACCTGCTTCAAAGTTTGAAGTGTCATTTATAGGTAAACTATAATCTATTTTAGATGTAAAAATAGTTGTTTCTTGATTAGAGTTGGTGTTAAATTCTGATGCGCTTTGAAAGGTATTGTTTTGATCGAAAAAATTGCTAAAAACATTTTGAGACCTATCTAAATTATAAGTTGTATAATGTGAGTTAAGTGCTAATTGTCCTTTTGTGAACAGATGGACAAAATCTAAATCGAAGCCTAAATTATACTTTTCATCTCTGGACAAAGTATTAGCGTCAAATCGAGACGAAAAAGCCAAATTGTCGTCAGCGATAATCGTATTATTAAAATCACGGCTTTTTAAATACGGTAAATATAGCATCGCCGACGATAGGCTTAAGGTGTTTTTATCATTAATAAAATAATCAAAATTAAAACTGAAATTATGTGTTTGGGACCAAGTGTTTCTGTTGATGGTAGATGTCCAGATTTCTTCTATAGCGTTATTATTATCAAGGAAGTTAATAACATTAACACCATTTCTATTAATCTTGTTGTCGTTATAGCTATAATTAATATTAAAACTTGTTTTACTGTTTTTAAAAAAATGGCTTGTCCCTAAATTATATCTAGGAAAAACGCCTTGTGTATAATTAGTAAATACGCTTC